>CAZDYT010000029.1:0-14937 GCA_964509395.1 uncultured bacterium | reverse complement strand
TTCCCGCGTGATCGCGCCTCGGTCATTCTCGGGGTGGGAGGCGGTCTCTCGGACCTCGGACAGCAATACGCCTTTCGCTCCGCGGTGCCGCAGTTCGTGGGGGAGGTCCCGCCAGAGGTATGGTCGCGGCTCCCAGACTGGACGGAGGACTCCTTCGCCGGAATTCTCTTCAACGTGGTCGCCGGCCGGGTTGCGAACCGCTTCGATCTCGGCGGCGTCAACTACACGGTCGATGCTGCGTGCGCCTCATCATTGGCCGCTGTCCAGCTGGCCGTTAGAGAGCTTGAAGCCGGCACGAGCGACGTCGTGATCACCGGCGGGGCCGACACGATTCAAAGCCCCTTCGCTTACCTGTGCTTCAGCAAGACCCATGCCCTCTCGCCTCGGG
Source organism: uncultured bacterium (assembly GCA_964509395.1). Taxonomy (GTDB): domain Bacteria; phylum Methylomirabilota; class Methylomirabilia; order Rokubacteriales; family DASRDR01; genus CAZDYT01. The sequence goes on along the minus strand of CAZDYT010000029.1, from coordinate 14,549 downwards.
GCGCCTGCCGGACGTTCGACGAGAGCGCCGACGGGATCGCCATCAGCGAGGGGATCGCCATCCTCGTCTTGAAGCGGCTGGCGGACGCGGAACGGGACGGGGACCGCATCTACGCCGTGATCAAGGCCGTGGGGGGCTCCAGCGACGGACGGGCCAAGGGCCTCACCGCCCCCCATCCCGAAGGGCAAGCCCTGGCGCTCGAGCGTGCCTATGCGAAGGCCGGCTTCGCGCCCGGGACTGTCGGCCTCATCGAAGCCCATGGCACGGGGACCGTGGCTGGCGACCAAGCCGAGGTCGAGACGCTGAAGCGGGTGTTCGACGCCCCCGGAGCGGAGCGTCAGCGGTGTGCCCTCGGGTCGGTCAAATCCATGATCGGTCACACCAAATGCGCCGCCGGGGTGGCCGGCCTTCTCAAGGTCGCCCTGGCGCTCCACCACAGGACGTTGCCGCCGACCATCAACGTGGAGAGGCCGAACCCGAAGGCGGGATTTCCGGAAAGTCCCTTCTATGTGAACACCGAACCGCGGCCCTGGGTGGGCGTGGACACCCACCCGCGCCGGGCCGGCGTCAGCGCCTTCGGCTTCGGCGGCACGAACTTCCACGCGGTGCTCGAAGAGTACACCGGGGACTTACTCGATTCAGCCCGGCGGGCCGGCTTCCAGGTCTGGCCCAGCGAGCTGTTCGTCTGGTGGGGCCGGTCGCGCGAGGAGCTCCTAGCGGCGATCGAGCCCCTCGAGCGCACGCTGGCGCGCGGGGCCCGGCCTGCCCTGCGCGACCTGGCCTACACGGCGTGGGAGCTGGCCAAGGAGCGGGCGGCGTCCGATCGGCGGTCCGAGCTCAAGCTCGCGCTGGTAGCGACCTCGGTCGGTGACCTCCGGCAGAAGCTCGGGCGGGCTCGCGAGGCCCTTGGAGCGCCGGAGAGTCTCCGCCTCCGAGACCCCCGAGGCATCTACTTTACGGAGGCACCGCTCGCTCGGACGGGGAAAGTCGCGTTCCTGTTTCCCGGTCAGGGCTCTCAGCACCCCGACATGCTCCGCGACCTGGCCATTGCGTTTCCCGAAGTGCGGGAGCGGTTCGAGGTCGCGAACCGTGTCCTCGCCGGGCGGTTCCCCGACCCGCTCAGCAGCTACGTGTATCCCCCGCCTCCCTTCAGCCGGGAGGAGGAGCAGGCCCAGCAGCAGGCCCTGACCCAGACCAACGTGGCCCAGCCGGCTCTCGGCGCGGCGGATCTGGGGGTGGCCCGGCTGCTGGAGGCCCTGGGCATCCACCCCGACATGGCGGCCGGCCACAGCTACGGCGAGTATGTGGCGCTGTGCGTCGCGGGCGTATTCGGCGAGGAAGCGTTGTACGGGCTTTCCGAAGCCCGAGGGCGGTGCATGATCGAAGCGTCAGGAAGCGACCTGGGGACCATGGCGGCTGTGGAGGCGCCGCCCGGGACGCTGGCCGATATGCTGCGATCGGTGGAGGGCGTCTGGGTCGCGAATGTGAACGCCCCCAGGCAAACCATCATCTCGGGGACGCGACCTGGGATCCAGGAGGCTGTCCGACGCCTTGAAGCTGCAGGCGTGCGGGCTCGTGCGGTACCGGTCGCGTGCGCGTTCCACTCGCCGCTGGTCGCGCCCGCCAGGGCTCGGTTCGCCGAGTTCCTCTCGACGATGCGGTTCTCCGCCCCGCAGATCGAGGTCTTCTCCAACACACTGGCGACCGTGTACCCCGCGGATTCCACGGCCATCGCCGGGCTCCTGGCCGAGCACCTGGTGAGACCCGTCGATTTTGCTCGCGAAATCGAGGCGATGCATGGCGCGGGCGCGCGCATCTTCGTGGAGGTCGGCCCGCGCAACGTGCTCACGGGACTGGTGGAGCAAATCCTCGGCGAGCGGACGTACGTGGCGGTCGCGCTGGACACGCCGGGTCGTCCGGGCCTACTCCAGCTCCATCACGCCCTGGGGCAGCTCGTCGCGGAGGGCCTGTTCGCTAACCTCGACCGGCTCTATCAAGGCAGGGCGGTCCGGCGGCTCGATCTGGCGGCGGTGGCGCGGGAGGCCGGGGAGGAGCCGCTGCCTCCCACCACCTGGCTGGTCAACGGCGGCCGGGCCAGGCCGATCCGGGATGCGGCTGCGGCAGTGCCCTCTCCGATCTCGACCGGGCTGACGGCGCCCACGCGGACTGGCGAGGAGGCCACGCGACCCCCGGGGCCAGGCGCGAAGGCTCGGCCCGCGCCGGCCTCACCTCGCGCCGCCGAGGGCGAACCGGCGAGCCGTGAGAACCCGGCCTCTGTGGTCCCCGCACGGCTGGTTCGGTCAGGGAGCCCGGCGCCGGTTGCCATGCATCGAAGTGGCCCGATCGGGGAGACTCACCGGGTCATGGCGCGGTTTCAGCAACTGATGAACCGCTTCCTGGACACGCAGCAGGACGTGCTGCTGGCCTACCTACAGGCGCCGGACGACGGGGCCGCCGTGGTCGGCGAGAGACGGATCGAGCTCCCGGCGTCGCAGCCGTCTAGTATGGGATCGTTCCCCGCGCTGGAGCCTCCGCCCGCAGAAGCCGGAGTGGGGTCTGCCGATTCCGGGGCGCCGGGGCCCCCGGAAGTGCCCCGTGGGGCACCTCCACCGGAGCCCTCCAGCCGAGCCGCGTCCACGGTGATGCCGCCCGCGTCCGTCAGCACCGATCCAGGCCAGTTGACGACGATACTCTTGCAGATCGTCAGCGAGCGGACCGGTTACCCGCCAGAGCTTCTCGACGTGGACCTCAACGTCGAGGCCGATCTCGGGATCGATTCGATCAAGCGGGTGGAGATCCTCGGGGCCCTCCAGCGGGCCTGCTTTCCCGCGGAGTCACAGCGAAGTCAGCTCCCCATGGAGCCGCTGACCAAGGCCAAGACGCTTCGGAGCATCGTGGACCTGGTCAGCCGCGCGCTGCAGCAGCACCCCATCGAGCCGCCGCCCGCCGAAGGCCCACGACCCCCTGGGCCAGCAGCCCAGGACGGCGGCGACGGGTCGCCCGAGGTGCCGCGCTTCCTCCTGACCGCGGCCGACGCTCCGTCGCGCTGGGAGGTTGCCGGCGAAGCAACGGCGGTCGAGGCGGATGGCGTGTGGGTGGTGACCGACGAGGGACGGGGTGTCGCCCGGTGTTTGGCGGAGGAGCTCCGGGAGCACGGGCAACGCGTGGCGCTTGTTGGGCTCGCGGAGGAGGTGGCTGAGATCGCGCGCGGGACCTACACGGCCAATCTGACGGACCCGGACGCGGTGACTCGGCTCGTGGAGTTGGTCCGCCAGCAGCAAGGGCCTGTGGGAGCCGTGCTGCACCTCCTACCGCTCATGGACTCGGCGAACTTTGCAGAGATGGACTTGGCCGGTTGGCGGAACCGGCTTCGCCGAGACGTCAAGAGTCTCTACTACGTGGCGAGAGCCGTTGCCTCGGACTTCAGGTCGTCCGGCGGGTCGCGCGCGCTCTGGCTGGTCGGAACCACGGCGCTGGGCGGAGCGTTCGGGACCGACGGTCTGGCAGCCACGGCCATCCCGAGTCACGGCGGAATTGCCGGTCTGATCAAGACCGTCGCGCTGGAGTGGCCGCACGTGACGTGCAAGGTCGTCGATCTCGACGCCAGCGATTCCCCCGCGACGCTGGCGGAGCGGCTCCTGCAAGAGCTCGCCAGACGTGACCGAGAGGTGCAGGTCGGGTACAGGGGGTGGCGACGCGTGGTCGTCCGCGCGAGGCCGGCCGGTTTCCCCCAGGATGCGCCGCCGCACCTCGACATCGACTCGAGCTGGGTCGTGCTGGTGACCGGGGGGGCGCGGGGCATCACGGCGGAAGTGGCCTGCGAGCTCGCGGAGCGTTATCGCCCGACGTTGCTGCTCGTGGGGCGCTCTCCCCTGCCCCCGCGAGAAGAGCCTTCGGAGACCGCGGGGCTCCAGTCACCACGCGAGTTGAAGGCCGCCCTCATGGAAAAGGTCCGCCTGACAGGACAGCAGGTGACACCTGGGCACGTCGAGGCGGCCTACGCCCGTCTGCAGCAGGATCGAGAGATGCGGGCCAACCTTGCGCGGATGGAACGAACGGGAGCGACGGTACGCTACCACCAGGTCGATGTCCGGGATGAGGCCGCGTTCCGCCGTTTCATCGACGAGGCCTACGGGGCGTATGACCGACTGGACGGTGTCATCCACGCAGCCGGGGTCATCGAGGACAAGCTCATCGAGGACAAGCTCCCTGACTCCTTCGATCGGGTCTTCGATACCAAAGTCGACAGCGCCCTCGTCCTCGCACGCGCGCTCCGGCCGGAATCCCTCAGGTTCCTGGTGTTCTTCTCCTCGGTCGCGGGGTGCTTCGGCAACCGGGGCCAGGCCGACTACGCCGCGGCGAACGAGGTGTTGAACAAGCTGGCTCTCTATCTGGACAAGCAGTGGCCGGGCCGGGTGGCGTCGATCAACTGGGGGCCATGGGCGAAGACCGGCATGGTGTCGGCCGAGCTGGCGCGGCAGTTCGCCGCGCGGGGCGTGACGCTCATCCCGCCCTCTGCGGCTCGTCGGATGCTGGACCGGGAACTCCGACACGGGCGGAAGGGCGAAGTCGAAGTCGTCGTCGGGACGTTCGTGACCGAGGGCTCCTTGTCGGGCCATTCGTGAGGGTGGGTGCGGTGTCAGGGAGCGATCTAACGGTGAGTGTGGCGCCGCCAGGCGACGTCGCGATCGTCGGAATGGCGTGCGTCTTTCCCGGTGCCTCTGACGTGAGGACATACTGGCAGAACATCGTGTCCAGGGTCGATGCGGTCACGGATGCGCCAGAAGACTGGGAAGGGACCCCGTACTACGACCCGGAGTCACGGGCGAATGATCGGCTTTACTGCAAGCGCGGTGGCTTCCTTCGAGACCTCCGATTCAAGCCGTCCGATTACGGGGTCATGCCCATGGCGGTCGACGGCGCCGATCCTGATCACTTCCTCGGGCTGATGCTGGCCCATGAGGCACTGGCTGACGCGGGCTATCGCGACCGACCGTTCAATCGGGAACGGAGCGAGGTCATTGTCGGTCGTGGCACGTATATCAACCGCGCCTTCACCAACCAGGTCGCGCACTGCCTCATCGTCGATCAGGTGGTGAGGCTCCTGCGAGAGCTCCATCCCGACCACACGGAGGGGGAGCTTCAGGAGCTAAAGGAGCGGCTCAAGGCGAGCCTGGCGCCCTTCAACGCCGAGGTGGCGCCAGGTCTCGTTCCCAACGTCATGACGGGCCGGATCGCCAACCGACTCGATTTCATGGGACCCAACTACACGGTGGACGCGGCGTGCGCGTCGTCCCTGCTCGCGGCCGACCTGGCCATGCGGGATCTCCTGGCCCGGAAGTGTGACCTGGCGCTGGTGGGAGGCGCCAACGTGGCCACCGCCGCGCCGACCTTCATGCTGTTCTGTCAGCTTAGCGCCCTGTCTCGGCGCGGGCAGATTCGCCCGTTCGACAAGGATGCGGACGGCACGTTGCTGGGTGAAGGGTTCGGAATGATCGTCCTGAAGCGTCGGGAAGACGCGGAGCGGGATGGTGATCGTATTTATGCGCTGATCAAGGCGATTGGCGCCTCCAGTGACGGCCGAGCCCGGGCCGTGCTGGCACCTCGGGTCGAAGGCGAGGCGCTGGCGATCCAGCGGGCGTACGAGGCGGCTGGAATCTCGCCCCAAACCGTCGGGTTGATCGAGGCCCACGGAACCGGGACGCCGGTCGGGGATCTCGTGGAGGTCCAGGCGCTGGCGCGCGTCTTCGGACGGCGGAACGGGTCGGCGCCTCGCTGCGCGCTGGGGACGGTCAAGTCCATGATCAGCCACCTGATCCCGGCCTCAGGCATGGCCGCATTGATCAAGACCGCCCTCGCGCTGTACCACAAGGTCCTCCCCCCGACGCTCCACTGTGAGCACCCCAACCCGGAGCTGCGGCTGGACGAGACTCCGTTCTACATCAACACCGAGACCAGGCCGTGGATCCACGGCGCTCCCTCACCGAGACGAGCCGGCGTGAATGCCTTTGGCTTCGGCGGGATCAATGCCCATGCCATCCTCGAGGAGTGCACGGGGAAAGGCAGGCGCTGAGCCGGTGCACTATCACTGGCGTTGGGACAGTGAGGCGTTTGTCCTCGGGGCTGATTCCCGAGGGAGCCTGATCCAGCACGTCGAACGCCTCCACCAGTACGTCACCGCGAGCCCGGAGGTGAGCCTCAAGGACCTTGCCTATACCATTAATTCCGAGCTCGGGACGTCGCCGTATCGGCTCGCGATCGTGGCGGCCTCACCTGACGATCTCAGGATGCGCCTTGTCTCGGCGCGCGAACGGCTCGCCGATCCGCGGTGCGTCCGGATCAAGGAAGCGGGTGGCACGAGTGGCACCTACTTTTTCCAGGAGCCGCTTCGCGGGGCGAGACTCGCCTTCCTGTTCCCGGGTGAGGGCGCCCAGTATCCCAACATGCTCGCCGACCTCTGTCTTCACTTTCCCGAGGTTCGGGCGTGGTTCGACCTGATGGACCGCGCCTTCCAGGACCACCAGCGGAAGTACCTTCCGAGCCAGTACATTTTTCCGCTGCCCGGCGCGGGATCCCAGGGACAGGACGAGGCGGAAGCCGCGCGGCTCTGGCAGATGGATGCGGCCGTGGAGGCCGTCTTCACCGCGAGCCAGGCCCTGGTCACCCTGTTGAGCCGCCTGGAGATTCGTCCCGATGCGGTCGTGGGTCACAGCTCTGGCGAGTACTCGGCGCTCCTGGCCTCCGGGGCCCTCCAGGTCGAGAGCGGCGAGCAGCTGATCCAACACATTCGCGACCTCAACGGCGTCTACGAAGAAGCCTCTGCTCGAAACGAGATCCCGCGCGCCGTCCTGCTGGCGGTGGGGGCCGCGGACACCGACCTGATCGCTAAGGTACTGGACGAGAGCGCCGGCGCCCTGCATCTCGCGGTTGATAACTGCCCGCACCAGGTCATCCTCTGCGGGACGGAGCAGGCGGCCAGCCGGGCCGCGGAAGCACTCCGGCGGACCGGAGCGGTGTGCGAGACCCTCCCGTTCGACCGGGCATATCACACGCCCCTGTTCCAGCCGCTCTCCGCGCCGCTGGAGGGCTTCTTCCGCACCCTCAAGCTCGTGGCGCCCAAGACGGCGCTGTACTCCTGTGCGACGGCGGGGCGGTGTCCCGAGGATCCGGAGGAGATCCGTCGCCTGGCCGCCGGTCAATGGGCGCGGCCCGTGCGATTTCGCGAGACTATCGAGGCGATGCATCAGGACGGGGCCCGGGTCTTTGTCGAGGTGGGACCGAGAGGGAACCTCACGGCCTTCGTCGAGGACACCCTTCGCGGCCGGCGGCATCTGGCGATGGCGGCCAACCTACCTGGCCGCTCCGGAATCACTCAGCTGAACCACCTGGTTGCACTGCTCGCGGCCCACCACGTTCCGATGAAGCTGGACCACCTCTACGCGCGCCGGGCGCCGACTCGGGTAGCGCTCGAGCCGGGCGGGCCCCGGCGAGACTCCGAAGTGGGTGTGTTGAAACTCTCCCTTCGGTTGCCGACGTTGCAGCTAGCTCCGCACCGGACGGCGGCGTCCACCCTCCCGCGAAGCTCCCAGCTGCCCTCGGCCCCGGTTGAGAACGTCTCCCTCGCCAGCGGGACGCCACGGCCGAGTCGAGTGCCTACTGGAAAGCCGGGGGCGGACGTGGCGGCGACGCGGACGCCGGCGGCGCAGCTGTCGCAGAGCTCCCCCGGCAGCGCAGTCGTCGAGACGGAGGCGCCTTACTCACGATCGGTGCAAGCCGCGCCCGGGCCCAGCGGCGCGGACGAGTCGGGCGCCCGCTCCCAGGTCATGGAGGAATACTTCGCGACCATGGAGCGGTTTTTGGCCGTGCAGCGGGAGCTCATGAAGGCCTATCTGGACGACGCCCGGGCCGGGGCCGGCCGTGTCCTCGCGCCAGAACTTCCCGCGACCGCGGCGGCGCCCGATGTCGGAACCGGCGTGACGCAGGGACCGACGCCCCCTGCGCCCCAGCTCGTCCGGGATGGCACCGACGTCGCCGCTGCATCCAGCCAGCCTGGGCCTTCGGCACCCGAAACGGCCGTGGCCACGGCGCCACCCGGGCAGCCGGCTCCGAACCGACTGACTCCCGAGGCTGTCCGCGACATGCTCTTGTCCCTCATCAGCGAGCGGACGGGATACCCGCTGGACGTGCTGGATGTGAACCTGAATCTCGAGGCCGACTTGGGGATCGACTCGATCAAGCGGATCGAGATCCTGGGGGCGTTCCGCCGCCAGACCGACGCGATCGCGGCGACGGACCTGGAGCCCCTCAGCCGCGCTCAGACGCTCCAGCAGGTGATCGACTTCGTGACGCGGCGCGTGGCGGAGTCAGCGGGTCCGTCCGCGAGGGCGGGCTCTCGGGTTGACACGGGGACGTCGTCGGCGCCGACTGCCACGAGCACCGAGCGATCGTCCGGGCAGACGACTGACCTACCGTTCATTCGGCACGTCACGGCGGTGACTCCTGGCCAGGAAGTGGTGGTCCTGTGCGAGTTCGACATCGACGAAGACCTCTTCCTGCGGGACCACACGCTGGCCGGCTCCATCTCGGAGACGGACGGGACGCTCATCGGGCTCCCTGTGGTTCCGTTGACGATGAGCATGGAGATGCTCGCCGAGGCCGCGTCGCTGCTTCGTCCGGACAAGCTCGTCGTCGGGATGAAGAGCGTCAGGGCCTATCGGTGGATCGCCCTGGAAGAGCCACGGCTTCCACTTCAGGTGGTCGCGCGGCAGGGCGCGAATGCCGACGAAGTGGACGTCTACATGTGCGAAGCCTACGCCGGGGACGACAGCAAGGGTCAGCCCGCTGTCCCGATCATCGAAGGGACGGTCATCTTCGCAGACGCCTACCCGCAAGCCGCGACGGCCGGGCCGTTTCCCCTCGAGGGCGAACGAGCCTCGAAGTGGCCCGCGGGCCGCATGTACGACCGTACGGGGATGTTCCATGGCCCTGCGTTTCGGCTCGTCACGTCCATGGATCGGACGGGTCGTGACGGTGCTGAGGCCACCCTGGTTGGCGTGCCGAGCCAGGGGCTGTTCCGATCTCGCCCTCACCCCCGGCTGCTGATCGATCCGGTCCTGCTCGATGCCATGGGCCAGGTGGTTGGGTATTGGACCGGGGACCAGTTCACCAACGGTCTGAGCGTCTTCCCGTTCAGGCTGGAGCGATTGCACCTATACGGGCCCGAGCTCCCTCCGGGCGAGGCCGCCACCTGCCGGGTGCGAGTGACGTTCGTCGACGATCAGTGGATCCGATCGAACATCGAGGTGGTTCGACGTGACGGCACCCTCCTGGTGGAGATGGTCCAGTGGGAGGACCGGCGCCTCGACTTGCCCCGGGAGCACTACGACTTCCGGATCTCCCCGCGGGACGTCCTCCTCAGCACACCATGGTTTGAGGCGGGTGGCACGCCTTCGGGCGCGGGCGCCTTCCAGGTCTGTCTCCTCAGGCAGGCTCCGGGAGGGGTGCTGGAAGCGCACGGCATGATCTGGCTGCGCATGCTGGCATACACGGTGCTGAACCGGGAGGAACGGAAGGCTTGGAAGGCGCTGACGAGCGTGCGGAGACGAATCGAGTGGCTGATGGGCCGCATTGCGGTGAAAGACGCCGTCCGTCTCCTTCTCCGCAGGCACTGCGGGATCGCGTTGTGCCCGGCCGACATTGAGATCGTCGCCGACGAGCACGGGCGGCCCGGCGTGCGCGGGCTCTGGCTGGAGCAGGTTGGCCGGGTGCCGGTGGTCTCGCTGGCCCATACCGGCGACATGGCCGTGGCGATTGCAAGCTTTGCGGGCGACTGCGAGGGCGTCGGCATCGATGTGGAGCGCGTTGGCCGGGTGACCGCGGAGGTCGAGCGGGCTGCATTCACGCTCGAGGAGCTGCGCCTGCTTGACGCGGTAGGCGACACCGCACGCAGGGAGTGGTCCGCGAGGCTCTGGTGTGCCAAGGAGGCCGTCTCCAAGGCGCTCGGGCGCGGGATGCCAGAGGGCCCGCTGGGGCTCGTCATCCTCGAGCTGGACAAGCCCACCGGAGCGGTAAAGGTCCGCCTCTCGGGGGAGCTGGCCAGGGTGTTGGCGGAGGCGGGGGATCCCATCATCGCGCGCACGGCTCGCGTAGAGGACGTCGCGATCGCGAGTTGCATACTCCGAAACGGGGCTGGATCTGATGAGAGATGAGACGCGGGGTGTCGAGAGGGACGCTGTCCTCGAATACGTCACCCGGATGTTGGAGGAGATCACCACCGAGTGGGACGTGGGGCCGATCACCGAGACGACGCGGCTGGGCGACCTCGGGTTGGAGTCCATCAACCTCGTCTACTTGATTGCTGAGGTCCAGCATTCCTACGGGTTGCAGGACCTGCTGTTTCGGAAGCTCGTGGCAAGGGGCACCCATATCAATGAGCTGCACGTTGTCGAGATCGTCGATTTCGTGCGTGAGATCCTCGCTGCGCCACAGCCGCGGGATGGAGGCCCGAAACGGTGACTAGAGCCACTGCTCGCCGCGCGGTGCTGATCGGCCTTGACGGGGCGACCTTCTCGATCCTCGACTCCCTGACGGAGGACGGCGTGATGCCTTTCCTCAGGGGTCTCGTCGCGCGCGGGGTGCGGGGGGTTCTGCTCTCTACGCCCCATCCACTGACACCGCCGGCGTGGACCTCATTGATGACCGGGCGGAGTCCGGGACACCACGGCGTGTTCGATTTCGTGCGGGTCGAGCGAGGCCCCGGCCACCCCCGGTACGTCCTCGGCACGTCGGCGGATGTCCGTTGCGAGACCATCTGGTCGATGGCGAGCCGACAGGGGTGCCGGGTCACGGCGTTGAACTTCCCGTCAATGTTTCCCCCGCCGCCGATCAACGGCTTCGTCGTCCCCGGGTTTGTCCCATGGCAGTACCTGCCGCGAGCGGTACAACCGCGGGACCTCTACGCTCGCCTCAAGGCGAGACGCGAGTTCAACGCACGGGAAGTCGCCATGGACTGGGATGTCGAGCGGAAAGCGCTGCAGGGGTTGCCCGCCGACCAGTTCGAGCCATGGATCCGGTTCCACATCACGCGCGAGCGGCAGTGGTTCGAGATCACGCGCTTCCTGATGCAGGAGGAACCCTGCGACCTGACCGCCATCCTGTTTGATGGGGTGGACAAGCTCCAGCACCTCTGCTTCCACCTGCTGGATCCGCGGTCAGCCGAACAGGAGACCTCGCCGTGGGCAACCCGGATTCGGGTCCTGTGCTTCGAGTATTTTCGCCAGTTAGACGGTTTCCTCGAGCGCATCGTCGCCATGGCCGGCCCCGAGGCCCGCGTATTCCTCGCCTCAGACCACGGGTTCACGGCCGCCGGCAACCGCATCTTCTATGCGAATGTGTGGCTGCAGCAGCACGGGTACCTGCAGTGGGCGGACGGCGTGGCGCTGGACGAGGGGGGTCGCCTGACACTCGAGGGCCATGCGGGGGCCGACACGCTATTCGACTGGGGCTGGGACGCGACCTCGACAACGCCTCGGACGACGGCCTTCGCGTTGACGGCGAGTAGCAACGGTATCTTCATCCGGACGGCGGAGCGCCCCGGAGACGCGGGCGTTCCCGCCGCGGAATACCGGGCGTTTCGAAGGCGCCTCATCGAGGCTCTGTTGGCGTTCGTCGACCCGGCGACCGGCGAGCGGGTCGTCGAACAGGTGGTGACCCGAGAAGAGGCGTTCCCGGGGCCCGAGATGCCCCATGCTCCCGATCTGACGCTGGTCCTGCGCGATCGGAGCTTTCTCTCCGTTCTGCGGGCGGACGTGCCGCTGAAAGAACGTCGTTCGCCCTACGGCACCCACCACCCTCACGGCATGTTTGTGGCGAGCGGGCCCGGTATTCGATCCGGTGTGGAGATTGCTCCCTGCCGCATCGTGGACATCGCGCCAACCGTGCTCTACAGCCTCGGACTGCCCCTGGCCAGCGATCTCGAGGGCAGGCCGGCGCTGGAGGCTTTCGAGCCGTCCTACGTCGTGCGGCATCCAGTCTGTCTGGGGACACCAACGCTCTCCCTGGGGTCCGTGCACGGGACTTCGGAGGCGCCGTCCCTGGGGGCCGCCGAGGAAGCGCAGGTATTGGATCGGCTGAAGGCGCTCGGCTACCTGGAGTAACCGGGAGACTCCAGTGCCCCGCGCGACGGTCAACGACGTCTCGATTCACTACCAGCAAGCCGGGCACGGGCCAGACCTGGTGATGATCCATGGGTTGTTCGGGAATCTCGCCTTCTGGTACCTGAGCGTGCTGCCGGCGCTGGTCCGGGACTTTCGCGTCACCCTCTACGATCTGCGTGGACACGGCTACAGCGACATGCCGCGGTCAGGTTACACCTCCTCTCACATGGCTGCAGATCTGAAGGAGCTGCTCGATCATCTCGGAGTGAAGCAAGCGCACCTCGTCGGTCACAGCTTCGGCGGCGCCGTGGCCCTCCATTTTGCCGTGCTCCATCCGATCCACGTGCTGTCGCTCACGCTCGCGGACGCGCGGGTGCCCAGCCTGCAACCAGCGCTTCCCCCGCCACATGCCCCGCAATGGCGGGCGCTGGGCCGCCGGCTGCAGCGAGCCGGAATCGATGTCCCCCCAGACCTGCCGCGTGTGGCGTACAGCCTCTTTGAAGACCTCGCCCGCCTACGTCGGCGCGACGCCCGCAGGAAGCCCAGGCGCTGGAGCGCAAGGGCCCTGACCGGGGGAGGGCATCCAGGTTCCCGGGTCGCGACGCGTTGGACCCAGCTGATGCGGACGACATCGGCACCGACAGACCTGCGCGACCCCGCCGGGCTCACGGTGGACTGCATCCGCCAGGTCGTGCAGCCGACCCTGGCAATCTTTGGCGAGTACTCGGGTTGTCTGGCCACGCTCCGGGGACTGCAGAACAGTCTGTCCAACTGCAAGACTATCATCGTCCCCAAAGTCGGTCATTTTCACCCGGTGTTGAGACCGCGCATGTTTGTTCGGAGTGTGAGGGAGTTCCTGCTGGGCTTGGTGAACGAGGAGCCGGATCAGGGCCTGTCTATGGTCCACTCGCGAGACGACAGGACCGCCGGCAGCGTAAGTGGCACATGGACGGGGTAGCAACGAGGAGGCTGAGTTTGGCCGTGCACCCTGGCTTGAGCGTGACGGATTTCACGCGGATCGCAGGCAACGGCTTCGGTGATCCGCAGAATTCGTATGTGCACTCCATGGCCTATTTTCAGGGTTACGTCTACGCGGGGACTTCCCGCCATATCCTGGCGCTGCTGAAGTTGTTCCCGCCTAAGGATGCAGCGTCGATGGACCCGTGGCCGGTAAGAGTGCCCGACAGTGTCGAGGATCTCGACCTGCGAGCCGAGATCTGGCGTTTCAAGCCGTCGGGTGACAAGTGGGAGAAGGTCCATACCTCCCCCGTGATCGTAGGGCGTCACGGCCGGGAAGTACCGCGCGATCTGGGCTACCGGGGCATGGCGGTTTTTCAGGGGCGCTCTGATCCGGCACCAGCCCTGTGCGTCAGCGGACTTTCGTCTGTCTCGCGGGGGACGGGCGCGCGGCTCCTGCGATCGTTGGACGGAATCGAGTTCATCCCGGTGTCCGAGCCGGGTCTGGGCAATCCGGAGGTTTCCACCTTCCGGTCGCTCGTGGCGTTCGATGGGTATCTGTTCGTGGCTCCGGCTGGCGAGGGAACGACCTGGAACATCACGCGGGCTCCCATCATCTTGCGGACGGCCGACCCTGTTGATGGCCAGTGGGAACTCGCGTGCACGCCGGGTTTCGGGGATCCCACCAATAGCGGGATCTTCGAGCTCGCCGTTTTCAACGACCATCTCTACGCCGGTACCTTCAATCATGTTCACGGGTACCAGATCTGGAAGACGCCGGCGACCGGTGGAGGACCGTGCCGGTGGACGAAGGTGATCGAACGAGGCGCCTACCGTGGAAATGTAAACGAGATCGCCATGAGCATGTGCCCCTTCAGGGATGCTCTTTACGTGGGAAGCGGCATTCAGAACGGTGGCTACGACCGGACAAATATTGTCGGTCCAGCGGCCGCTGAGGTGGTGCGCATCTGGCCCGACGACTCCTGGGACCTCGTCGTCGGTACACCTCGGCAGACCCCCGATGGGATGAGGTATCCGCTGTCCGGCATGGGGCCGGGTTTCGACAACGCCTTTGCTGGGTACATCTGGCGCATGGCTGAACAGGATGGCTGGCTCTACCTCTCGACGTTCGATTGGAGCGTGTTCCTGCCGTACGCCAGGCGTCTGGCCCCGCCGTACAAGCGTCTGATGCGGCGGATCGATACAGATCAGATTATCCGGTTGGGAGGCGGGTTCCAGCTCTGGCGCAGTCGTGACGGAGTCAACTGGATGCCGGTGACCCTTAACGGGCTGGGGAACGCCTATAACTATGGGGCGCGCAATTTGCTCTCGACACCCTACGGCCTGTTTCTGGGGACCGCAAACCCGTTCGGTCCGGAGGTAGGGGTCCAGACCGCCGCGGGCTGGACCTACATCCGCTTCCACTCGGGACGGCGC
>CAZDYT010000028.1:0-15382 GCA_964509395.1 uncultured bacterium | reverse complement strand
CCTGCCCGCCGTGGTTCTGTCGCTGCCCCGCGTGCCCGGGGTGGGCGGCCCCGGGCCCGGTTGACAGCCGCCCGCGAGCCCGGTACCGTATGGTGATAAGTATCCAGTTGGTTACTAATCGAGCCACCGGAGAATCGGGCGGATGAGGACGCGGAATCCGGAGCGCACGCGGAAGCGGATCCTCGCCGCGGCCCTCCAGGAGTTCTCGGCCAAGGGCCTCGCCGGCGCCCGCGTGGATGCCATTGCCCGGCGGGCGCAGGTGAACAAGCGAATGCTTTACCACTACTTCGGCGACAAGGAGGGGCTCTTCCGCGCGATCCTGCGTGGGAAGCTCGCCCAGCAGGCGCGCTGGCTGACGGCGACACCCGACGATCCCGTCCGGAGCCTCCCCTACTGGTTCACGCGGGCTCTGCGGGACCCCGACTGGATCCGGCTCATGAAGTGGGAGGCTCTCCAGCAGGGCGCGGGCCCGGTGATTGGCGAGCCCGAGCGGCGCCAGGCGTTCGCGCAGGCCCTCGGGCGTCTCCGCGAACACCAGGCCCGGGGCCTTCTCGCGCCGGACCTCGACCCCGCGCAAACGCTCTTGTCGCTGATGGCGCTGACGACGTTCCCGCTCGCCTTTCCCCAGATCACGCGCCTGGTCACCGGCTCGTCCCCGACGAGCACCCGCTTCCAGCGGAAGCGCCTTCGGTTCCTCGGTGCGTTCGCCGAGCGGCTTCGCGCGCGATGAGGGTCCGGAGCGCGCTTCTCGGCGGATTGGCGGCGGCCGCCTTCACGCTGGCCGCCTGCTCGGACTCGCGGTCGTCCGGGAAGGGAGCCCAGGACGGGGCGCCTCCGGCGGTGCCGGTCACCGTCGCCACCGCCGTCCAGAAGACCGTGCCGGTGGAGCTCCGCGCGATCGGGACCGTCCAGGCGTTCTCGACCGTGTCCATCAAGGCGCAGATCAACGGGCAGCTGATGGCGGTCCACTTCCGCGAGGGGCAGGACGTGAAGAGGGGTGATCTCCTCTTCACGATCGATCCGCGGCCGCTCGAAGCCGTGCTGCGGCAGGCGGAGGCCAACGTGGCCCGGGACCTCGCCCAGACGCGCCAGGCCGAGGCGAGCGCCGCTCGCGACCGGGCCCAGACCGAGCAGGCCAAGGCGGCGCTCGCTCAAGCGCAGGCCCAGCTCCGGCAGGCCGAGGCGAACGTGCTCCGCGACACGGCTCAGCTCGAGAACGCCCGTGTCCAGGACCGCCGCTACGCCGAGCTGGTGCGGCAGGGGTACGTCGCCCGCGAGCAGTACGATCAAGTCCACACCTCCCTGGAGACCGCAGCGGCCACCGTCCGCGCCGACCAGGCGATGGTCGAACACGCCCGGGCGGCCATCGGCGCAGCCGAGGCGGCTCTCGAGCAGGCCCGGGCCGCCGTCCAGGCGGGACAGGCCGCCATCGAGCACGCGCGGGCGAGCGTCCGCGCGGATCAGGCCGCCGTGGAGAGCGCCCGGCTCCAGCTCGCCTACACGGAGATCCGGTCGCCGATCGACGGGCGGACGGGCAACCTCATGGTGCAGCCCGGCAATCTCGTCAAGGCCAACGACGTCCCCGTGCTGGTGACCATCGCCCAGATCCGGCCCATCTACGTGGCGTTCGCGGTCCCGGAGCAGTACCTGCCCGACATCCGGAAGTACATGGCGGTCGGGTCCCTCCAGGTCGAGGCGCTCCCTCAGGGCACCGGGTCGCGGCCGGCTCGCGGGCGGGTGAGCTTCGTCGACAACACGGTCGATCCGTCCACCGGCACGATCCAGCTCAAGGCGACCTCTCCGAACACGGACGGGGCGCTCTGGCCGGGCCAGTTCGTCAACGTGGTGCTCACGCTCACCACCGAGCCGCATGCCATCGTCGTCCCTGCTCAGGCCGTCCAGACGGGGCAGAGCGGGCAGTACGTCTTCGTGGTCAAGCCGGACGACACCGTCGAGCCGCGGCCGGTTGTCGTCCGCAGCACCCTCGACGGCGAGACCGTGGTCGATCGCGGGGTCCGGGCCGGCGAACGCGTCGTGACCGACGGGCAGCTCCGGCTCTTCCCGGGGGCCCGCGTGGAGATCAAGACCGCGCCGGCGGGAGCCGGGGGGGCGGGCGGATGACGGCGCTCTTTATCCGCCGCCCCGTCACGACCACCCTGGTCATGCTGGGGATTCTCCTGTTCGGAGCCATGGGCTACCGCCTCCTGCCCGTCAGCGACCTCCCCAACGTCGACTTCCCGACCATCCTCGTCTCGGCCTCCCTCCCCGGCGCGAGCCCGGAGACGATGGCCTCGTCGGTGGCGACGCCGCTCGAGCGCCAGTTCTCGACCATCGCCGGCATCGATAGCATGACCTCGACGAGCGGCCAGGGCCTGACCCAGATCACGATCCAGTTCTCGCTCGACCGCCCGATCGACGCCGCCGCCCAGGACGTGCAGGCCGCCATCTCGCTCGCCCAGCGCCAGCTCCCGCCGGGGATGCCCAGCCCGCCGTCCTACCGCAAGGTCAACCCCGCCGACCAGCCGATCCTCTACCTCGCGCTCAGCTCCCCGACCCTGCCCCTGTCGACGGTCGACGAGTATGCCGAGACCTTCATGGCCCAGCGCATCTCGATGGTCAGCGGCGTGGCCCAGGTCCAGGTCTTCGGCTCCCAGCAGTACGCGGTGCGGGTCCAGCTCGACCCCGACAAGCTGGCGTCGCGCAAGATCGGCATCGACGAGGTCGCGCAGGCCCTGGAGAAGGGGAACGTCAACCTGCCCACCGGGACGCTCCAGGGCCGCCACCAGGCCTTCACGGTGCAGGCGACGGGCCAGCTGACCAACGCCGCAGCCTACCGGCAGCTCATCGTCGCCTACCGGAACGGCTCCCCGGTCCGGCTCGGGGAACTGGGGCGCGTCATCGACAGCGTGCAGAACGACAAGGTGGCGAGCTGGTATAAGGACACCCGGGCGGTGGTTCTCGCGATCCAGCGCCAGCCCGGCACGAACACCGTCGCGGTTGTCGACGCCGTCAAGGCCCTCCTGCCGACCTTCCGCGCCCAGATGCCGGCCGCCGTCAACCTCGCCGTCCTCTATGACCGATCCGAGTCGATCCGCGACTCGGTGCGCGACGTCCAGGTCACCCTCATGCTGGCCGTCTGTCTCGTCGTCCTGGTGATCTTCCTCTTCCTCCGCAACGTCTCCGCCACGGTGATCCCCAGCCTGGCGGTCCCCCTGTCGATCGCCGGGACGTTCGTGGTCATGTACCTCCTCGGCTACAGCGTCGACAACCTCTCCCTGATGGCCCTGACCCTGTCGGTCGGCTTCGTCGTGGACGACGCGATCGTCATGCTCGAAAACATCGTCCGCCACATGGAGATGGGCAAGGACGCCCTCACTGCGGCGCTCGTCGGCTCGAAGGAGGTCGGCTTCACCATCGTGTCGATGACTCTCTCGCTGGCGGCGGTGTTCCTCCCGCTGCTCTTCATGGGCGGCGTGGTGGGGCGGCTCCTCCACGAGTTCGCCGTCACCATCGGGGCCGCCGTCCTGGTGTCGGGCTTCGTGTCGCTGACGCTCACCCCGATGCTCTGCAGCCGGTTCCTCCGGCCCCCGGCCGCCGAGCGGCACGGCCGCCTCTACGCCGCTTCCGAGCGCGTCTTCACGGGAATGCTGACCGCCTATCGCTGGAGCCTGGAGAGGGTCCTGGCCCACCGCCGCGCCACCATGGCCGTGTCCGGACTGATCCTCGTGGGGACCGGCTACCTGTTCGTGGCCATCCCCAAGGGGTTCCTCCCGAGTGAGGACACCGGGCGGATCTTCGGCTTCGTCGAGGCCCCCCAGGACGTCTCCTTCGACTCCATGGTCCGGCACCAGCGGGCGGTGACGGCGCTCGTCCAGCAGGACCCGAACGTCGACTCGTTCATGTCCTCGGTAGGCGCGGGCGGGCTCGGGGTCTCGGGCAACACGGGCCGGCTCTTCATCCGGCTCCGCCCGCGGCCGGAGCGCCGGCTCACCGTCGACCAGGTGATCGAGGAGCTGCGCCCGAAGCTCGCCGCGGTCCCCGGGGTCCGCGTGTTCCTGCAGAACCTGCCCTCCATCCAGGTGGGCGGCCAGCTCACCAAGAGCCAGTACCAGTACACGCTGCAGGACACCGACACCGAGCAGCTCTATCGCTGGGCGCCGATCCTCGAGGCCAAGCTGCGGACGATCCCCGGGTTCCAGGACGTCACCAGCGACCTCCAGATCGCCAGCCCGCAGGTCGTGGTCGACATCGATCGTGACAAGGCCTCCGCCCTCGGCCTCACCGCCGACCAGATCGAGAACGCGCTCTTCGACGCCTACGGGTCGCGCCAGGTCTCGACGATCTACACGTCCAGCAACGAGTACTGGGTGATCATGGAGATCCTGCCCGAGTACCAGCGGGACCCATCCGCGCTTTCTCTGCTCTACGTCCGCGCGTCGAGCGGCCAGCTTGTCCCGCTGAGTGCGGTCGCCACCCTCCGACGCGATCTGGGACCGCTGACCGTCTCGCACCTCGGCCAGCTGCCCGCCGTCACCCTTTCCTTCAATCTCGCCCCCGGCATGGCCCTGGGCGACGCCGTGAGCCGGGTGGAGCGGGCCCGCCGCGAGCTGGGGATGCCCGCGACGGTGACCGCGAGCTTCCAGGGGACCGCCCAGGTCTTCCAGTCGTCGCTGCGGGGGCTCGGCCTCCTGCTCCTCGTGGCCGTCCTGGTCATTTACATCGTGCTCGGGATCCTCTACGAGAGCTTTCTCCACCCTCTGACGATCCTCTCCGGGCTGCCGGCCGCCGGGTTCGGGGCCCTCGTCGCCCTTCTCCTCTTCCGCATGGGCCTCGACCTCTACGGCTTCGTAGGGATCATCATGCTGGTGGGGATCGTGAAGAAGAACGCGATCATGATGGTCGACTTCGCCCTGGAGGCCCAGCGGGTGGAGGGCAAGCCGCCCCGAGACGCGATCTACCAGGGGTGTCTCCTCCGGTTCCGCCCCATCATGATGACGACGATGGCGGCCCTCGTGGGGACGCTTCCGATCGCCATCGGCCTCGGCGCGGGCGGCGAGTCCCGGCGACCGCTCGGTCTCGCCGTGGTCGGCGGCCTCCTCTTCTCGCAGCTCCTCACGCTCTACATCACGCCCGTGGTCTACACGTATCTGGAGGCGCTCCGCTGGCGTCTGTCCCGCCGCGCCCCGGCCCGCGCCCCCGGGGCGCTCGAAGGGCGGCCGGCCGGCACGGCCAGAATCCCGCGGGCCGACCGCGTCCCGCGGGCCGGCCGCCTTCTCTTGAGAGGGCCGCGTGGGCAAGTCGCGCGAGGGGAAGGCCGATCACCTGCCGTGTTCGGGGCTGAGGACGCGCCGCGCTCCGGCGGCTCGGGACCGAACGACGCGTGACGGTTGGACAGCCGCTCGGCAGCGCCTGGCCTCGACGGCTAGGGATCTCCCTGCCGGGGACCGGGGCGGAACGCCGTCTTCGCCGGGGGCATCGGGACGTCGGGTCCCTTGATCGCATGCCACAGGATGGCGTTGAAGACCGGCTCGTCGGCCTCGTCGGCTCGATCGAGCGCCAGGGCCAGCGAGTCGTTGGCGCGATAGGCGCTCGTCCGGTTGACCTCGTCCAGCCGCTGGCGCGGTCGCCGGGCGCGGTACGGGCTGAGCGTGGGCGCGTCAGTGAAGGCGGCGAACATGGGGGTGGCCGCGGCGTCGAACTGGCTCATCGGGGGGAGGCCCAGCATGAGCTCGAGGGTCCGGAGCATCGAGACCGTGGAGTAGAGGGTGTGGTCCACGACGCCCCGTCTGGCATAGGGCGAGGCGATCAGGCAGACGGTGCGGTGGGCATCCACGTGGTCGGGCCCGTTCTGGGCATCGTCCTCGATGACGAAGATCGCCGTCTCCCGCCACACGGACGAGTGCGACATGGTCTCGACGATCCGTCCGAGGGCCAGGTCGTTGTCCGCCACCATGGCCCTGGGGGTGGGAAGGCCGGGCCGGGTGCCCGCGGTGTGGTCGTTGGGCAGCCGGACGATCATGAGGGCCGGGAGCGTTCCTCGCCGAACGAACTCCGCAAATTCGGCCTGCCACGCGTCCGCGCGCGCCTGGTCCGTGATGGAGAGGTCGTAACCGGCGTATGTGGGAGCCAGGTGCCCGTCCAGGGCGTTCGCGAAGGGGGCCGGCTTGACCGCGGGGGGCTTCGAGCTGAAGGTGTTGAACTCGCCGTAGACGCGGTAGGTGACGCCGGCCCGCGCGGCGTACTCCCAGAGGTAGCCGCCGAGCGGCGCCGGCGCGCCCGACCCGCCTTCGAAGTCATAGACCCGGTTGCGGCTCGAGTAATTGGCCGGCCACAGCTTCTGCACGTAGTCCGTGGCCACGGCGGCGGTGGACCAGTTGTGGCCGTCGGCGGAGACCTCGGCGTCCGCGTAACAGTTGTCGAAGAGCGAGAAGGTCTCGGCCAGGGCGTGATGGTTGGGGGTGACGTCGCGGCCGAAGAGGACGAGCGCGGGATCCCCGTCACCCTGAGGCAGGTCGCCCAGGATCTGGTCGTAGGTCCGGTTCTCCTTGATGATGTAGATGACGTGCCGGATGAGGCTGGGATCCCCGACGCGTCGGGGGACTGCGTGCGGGGTGGTGGCCTGCGGAGGCTGGGTGAGCACCTTGTGAGTCTCGTCGAAGCCGTTGTTGTTCACGACCTGCGCGGTGTACCGGGCGAGGGTCTCGCCGTCCGGGATGTCGATCACCGAGAGGGTGCCCCGCGCCATGCTGGCGATGTACTGCTCGGTGGGGACGCGGCGCTCGGGGTTGGGGCCCCGCGGGTTCGGCCCGGCTCCCAGGCCCTTCATGTTGCCCACGTAGAGCAACCGTCCATCCCGGGAGACCGTGAGCACACTCGGGAACCAGGCGGTCGGAATCAGGCCGCGGATCGCGAGGCTCGCGGTGTCCACTACGGCCACGTCGTTGTTCCCTCCGTTGGCCACGTAGAGGGTCTTGCCGTCTGGCGCCACCGCCACGGCGTTGGGCATGGAGCCCATCGGGGCGCGCGGGTATGGGGAGAGATCCACGGTGCCCACCACCGCGTCCGCGGACGTGTCGATGACGCTCACGGTGTCGCTGGTCGCGTTGGCCACGTAGAGGCGGGTGCCGTCCGGCGACAGCGCGAGGCCGCTGGGATGACCGCCGGTCCGGATGCGCCGGAGCAGCTTCCCCTCGCCGGTGTCGATCACGCTCACGCCCCCACCGTTCCACTCCGAGACGTAGAGCTTGTGGTCCACCACCGCGAGGGCATAGGGGAGCGTGCCGATGTCGTCGGTCCTCGCGGGTGGCGCGAGGCGCACGCTCCGCTCGACGCGGCCCGTGGCCGTCTCGATGAACGCCACGGCGCTCTCGAGGTTGAGGGCCGCATAGAGGGTCCGCCCATCGGGCGCGACGGTCAGGCCGGCGGGGAAGATCCGCGCCTGGGGATCGCCGAGCGAGATCGGGGCCCGCTCGGTCAGCGCCCGTCCATCGAAGTCGTACACCCGGATCTTGTTGTTCCCGCCGGCGGAGGCGTAGACCCGCCGACCGTCCGGGGCGACCGCGATCCCCAGGAAGAGGGCCTCCGGGCTCGGGTACGGGATCAGCTGCACGACCTTCTGGGCCGAGGCGTCGAACAGGACGAGGCTCTGGACCCCCTGGCCGTTGTTGGAGATCAGCAGGTAGCGCCCGTCCGGGGTCGCGGCCATGCCCAGAGGGCGGTCTCCCACTTCGACCTGGAGCCCGGCAGGGGTCAGCATCCAGTGGTTGGGGGTCACCCCGGTGCCATCGGGCTGAGGACCGATGCGCCCGAAGAAGCTGGAGCGCGCGCCTGCCCCGATCCCCAGGGCGGCGCTCAGCACCACGACTGGAATCAGCCAGCGTGGCCCGCGTGTCATGGGCGCCTCCTCACTCGGGTCTCGATGGGAGTTCGACGATGCTGCTGCGGAGGCTAGCCTTCTTCTTTCGGAGGAGGAGAGGTGGCGGAAAAGACCCGAACGCCATCGTGTTGTATGTCGGCTGCAGCTTCTGCGGCGAGATCATTCGTGTTCGCGCCGACCGGCGCTGGGACCTGGCCCAGGAATTCGACGACACGGCTACGGGGTATGTGCTGCACAAGGACGTTCTGGGCACCCGGTGCAATCGCATGATGTCGGTCCACATCACGTTCGACCGCGCCTATGCGATCCTCCGCCAGGAGGTGGAGGGAGGCCGCTTCGCCACGCTCGAGGAGTACGACGCCGCTCAGGCCGGTCGCGACCGGCGGTGACCGGAGCCGGCTTGCTTCGTGGGGCGCCGGGACGGGCGCAAGCGGGGTGGTCGGGAAGGGTCTCGGGGGTGTAATCGGAACTCAAGCTCCCGGAGTCCGAATCGCTGCCGGGATCACTTCTTCTTGAACTTGAAGAGGTTGTCGAACGCGCGACGCGCGTCCTCGGGACGCATCGAGCTGGCTCCTGTGTCACGCTCGACCGTCACGCGGAGCGAAAAGTGGCTGCAGTCATTGCGCGCGGCCTTGTCGGGGATGCGCTCGGGGATGGGCTGGGCGCACTCGAAGCGGCGGGCTGGGTCGAAGTGGGTGCATTGCTTACAGGAGTGCAGCTCGAACCCGCACGCGGGACAGCGGCCGAACGGATCCGCCAGCGCCGGCAGCCGTGTGCCGCACTCCGCGCAGCGCGACACGCGGCCAGTGGCCGGCATCCTTGGCGTGCGGGGGCCCTCGGGGTCCCGCGGACCGGGCTCTTCCCGCTTCTCGGCCGGGGACTCCCTGTAGCCGGGCTGCCGATACCGCCTGTCGCCTCCCAGAGCCCTCATCCTCCCAGGGGAGAGACTGTCGAGTTCCAGTCTACCAGAGGCCACCTTGGGTCGTCCCGGGGAGAGTCACGGGGGATCGCCGCGATGGAGCTCACCTCTGCGCCGGTCGGCAGGGCCGCCGTCGGCCCGGCAGCCCACCGGCGCGCGGGCCGTGGCGGTGCTCTTTCGGAGGCGGCTGCCCGCACCTCGCCGCCGGGCGCCCCGAGCAACCGACGCGGGGCGTCCGGCGGCGAGGGGATTCAGCGGGGCGAGGCCTCAGCCCTGGGCGGCGAGGTAGAGGCTCCCGTCGCTACGGTGGACCAGGAACAGGACCGGCTTGCCCTTCTCGTGAAGGGCCATGACCCGCTTCATGTCCTCCACGCTCCTGATCGAGTGACGGTCCATCTCGACGATCACGTCGCCGGGCCGGAGACCGGCACTCGCGGCGGGGCTGTCGTCCCGGACGCCGCGCACGAGCACGCCCCGGCGATCGGACAGCCCGAACTCCTTCGCGACCTCCGGCGTGACCGACTGTACCGCCAGCCCCAGCGTGGGACTCCCGCTGGATTCGCCCGCCGGCCGCGCCTCGGACTCAGGGAGCTGCACGATCTTCGCCGTCAGGGTGACCGTCTTGCCGTCCCGCACGACGGTGAGCGGCACTTCGCGGCCGACGGGCGTCTGGGCGACCGCGCGCGGCAGCTCCTCGGTCCGGGCGACCTCGCGGCCATCGTACTCGGTGATGACGTCACCAGCCTTGAGGCCCGCCTGGCTCGCCGGCGAGCCGTCCAGGACGGAGGCGACCAGAGCGCCGTGCGTGTTGGGCAGGTTGAAGCTCTTGGCCAGCGCCGCGGTGAGCGGCTGGATCGTCACGCCGAGCCATCCCCGCACCACGTGGCCCGTTTCTGCCAGCTGGGGCACTACCCACTTCGCCACGTTGATCGGGATCGCGAACCCGATGCCGATGGAGCCGCCGCTCTGGCTGACGATGGCGGCGTTGATGCCGATCGCCTGGCCCTGCGCGCTGATGAGGGGGCCGCCGCTGTTGCCGGGATTGATCGATGCATCGGTTTGGATGAAGTCGTCGTAGGGACCCTCGCCGATGACCCGGCCCGTCGCGCTGACGATCCCGGTCGTCACGGTCTGCTCGAGGCCGAAGGGGTTACCGATCGCCATGACCGGCTCGCCGACCTGGAGCTGGGCGGAATCGCCCAACGGGATGACCGGCAGGCCGGTCGCGTCGATCTTCAGGAGCGCGATGTCGGTCTTGGGGTCCCGGCCGACCACCTTCGCGGGGAACTCGCGGCCGTCGCCGAGCTTGACCATGATCTCGGTCGCCTCGTCCACGACGTGGTTGTTCGTCACGATGTGCCCGTCGGGGCTGATGATGAACCCCGACCCGAGGCTGCGCACGGTGTGCCGGGGCATCCGCCCGAAGAACTGCTTGAAGAACTCGTCGAGCGGCGGGTTCCCCGGGACGCTCGGCATGGGCGGGGTGGCTTCCTGCACCCGCTTGGCGCTGATGTTGACGACCGCCGGCTTGAGGGCTTTGGCGAGCTGCACCCAGTCGGGCGCCTGGCCGGCGACCGGTCGAGCGGTGGTCTGCTCGGTCCATAGCGCCGCCGGCGTTGCCTTGGCGAACCCCAGGTGGGGGACGAAGGCGACGAAGGCGACGAGGAGGAGCGCCGTGACGAGCGCGGCCACGGGCCACGCCCCGGAGCGGTGAAGGTTCGGCAGCTTCATGCTCATGTTCTTTTTCCCTCTCTTTCTGGTTAGCATTCTGATCGTCTATGCACACGCACCGCGGAGGTGTCGCAGCGCGAGCAGGGCGCGGACCGCGGCCTCATAATCGCCTTCGGCGATGAGGCGCGCTCCCGCCTCGGTCGAGTGTTGCGCTTCCCATCGATACACGCCATATCCACCGAGGGCCAGCAAGGCCGCCATGAGCAGGGCGGCCAGCGCGTACCACCGTCGTCTCACGCGGCGTGGCGCGTCCCCCTGCAGCGCCCCGGCTGCTCGGCGGTGCAGGCCTTCGTCGCGGAGGTGCGTCAGGCCCACGACGCCGAGCCCCGCGACTGTCACGACCCCGACCGCGGCAACCCACGCGATCCACACATCTCCCTGGTGAAGGGCCCATGCCATCAGCACCAGCGGGAACGCGAGCACCACCGTCAGCGCGCCCATGACTTTCTGCATTCCGCGTCTCTCTCTGCCTCATACGCTACGCTGCGGAGATGAGAGGCGAGTGAGACCGGCATGAGAAGTTGATGAGAGGCGAGCTCCCGGGCGCGACACGAGTGGGATCGATGGTGATCTCACGCGGCCTGGCCGATCGGTCGCACGGCCGCCGGGCTGAGCAGGCGTTCGTTGACGACGCCCCAGTCGATGTTCGCAGCGGGTTACCGCATCGCAGAGGATCCCGCCGACGCCGCGTCAGCCGCGAGCCGGAGGTCACCCACCAGCATTTGGTAGAGCCGCGCCTGCGCTGCCTCGTCTTCGCCGCGGAGGACCGCGGACGGGTGGAGCGTCGCGAGCGTCTTCAGCGCCCACGCCGTGGCGACGAAGCGGCCTCGCTCCCGCATCAGGCGGAAGTCCGGCCCGAGGAGCGCCCGGGCGGCGGTCGCGCCGAGGCAGACCAGGATCTCGGGCTTGATGCCGGCCAGCTCGGCTTCGAGCCACGGCCGGCAGGCGGCGATCTCCGAGAGCCGGGGCGTTTGGTGGATGCGGCGCTTGCCCCGCTCGAGGAACTTGAAGTGCTTCACCGCGTTCGTCACGTAGAGCCGCTCGCGCGCGAGCCCGACCTCCGTCAGCGCGCGGTCGAGCACCTCGCCGGCTGGCCCGACGAATGGCGCGCCCTGGAGGTCCTCCTGATCCCCGGGCTGCTCACCGACCAGGACGATGCGGGCGTCGGCGGGGCCTCGGCCGAACACCGTCTGGGTCGCATGGCGGTAGAGGTCGCAGCCGGTGCAGCGCGTGGCGGCCAGGCGCAGGTCGGCGAGGCCCGCGTTCGCGGGCACGAAGGATGCCGCGCCCGGGCCCTCCGCCTCGACGCGACGCATCTCCGCGACCTCCTCCCGGTACGCCTCGCGGCGGCCCTGGCCGGCCATGGCGAAGAGCCGGCGGACCTGCGGGTCGGCGCCGTCCTTCAAGAGGTCCCGGCTCTCGTGGACCAGTCGCCAGAGCACCTCGTAGAGCACCCGCCATCGCGCCGGATCACGGTGGCGAGCGACCTGGCCTGCCAGCTCGATGAACTGGCGTGGAACCCGGGTGACGGGTCGAGACGCGCCGGGCTCAGGCGTCACGCGGGCTTCGCGCGATCCGGCGAGGCTCGGACCGGGGGCTGTCTCGAGCCACACGACCTCGGCGGGCGGCACCTCCTCCCGCAGGAGCGCGCGGGCCACGGCCTGCCACGACTCGAACGTGGGCTCGATCTCGACCTCTCTCATGGCGCGATCTCTCGGCGCTCGGCGGGCCGCACCGCCCCATGGTACCGGACGCGGAGCACGATCACCAGGCCGCCGGGATCCCATCGAGCAGGCTCATACGGGCGGGTCCGCGCGATGAGGGCGAGCATCAGGGGTCTCTACGGGACGGGTCCTCAGACCCTTCGACTGGCACCGAGCGCCACCGTGCCACCGTGCCACGGAGACGTCGGGCGCCCCAGGGCAGCGTCGGTAGACGGCCCGACCATCCCGACGTAGGCCAGGTGGAGCATCCGGTCGACACCACCAGGTGTCGCACCGTCCAGCGGTGGTCGTCGAAGTGGAGGTCGTGCAGGCGCCCGACCTCGCCGTCCGCCGCGCGAACCCGATAATGCTGGAGACCCGTGCCGCTACGAAGCATCGCTCCCTCCTCGTCCAGGCCCCGTCTCGCCTCCGCCGTGATCGTGGCCGCGGCGGCCCCGTGGTGGGCAGGATCGCGACCGACCCGGAACGGAAGCACGATTGGTGACGCGAGGAGACTACCAAGCGGAGATGAGAGTCCGGTGAGAAGCGGATGAGAAGTTCATGAGAGCGTGGGGCGTTGCCTCAGGAGTGAGCCGCGCGCATTCTATTGGTAAGGATGAGTGCCCGGCGAACGTCGCGCGCACCGGGCGCCGGGCGACACACGGCGATTCTGGACGAACGGGAGGAGCGATGGGCAGCGTGCTGTCTGAAAAGGAACGGGCGCTCATAGACGCGTACTGGCGGGCGGCGAACTACCTGTCCGTCGGACAGATTTATCTGCTCGACAATCCCTTGCTCCGGGAGCCGCTGAGGCCGGCGCACGTCAAGACGCGGCTCCTCGGGCACTGGGGCACGTCACCGGGACTGAACTTCATCTACGTCCATCTGAACCGGGTGATCAAGAAATACGATCTCGACATGATCTACATCTGCGGACCCGGTCACGGCGGTCCCGCCATGGTCGCCAACACCTATCTCGAGGGCGCCTACAGCGAGCTGTACCCCGACGTCTTCCAGGACGAGGAGGGCCTGAAGAAGCTCTTCAAGCAGTTCTCGTTTCCGGGCGGAATCCCCAGCCATGCCGCCCCGGAGACCCCGGGGTCCATCCACGAGGGAGGTGAGCTCGGGTACGCGCTGGCGCACGCGTACGGCGCCGCCCTCGACAACCGCGACCTGATCGCGGCCTGCGTGGTCGGCGACGGAGAGGCCGAGACCGGGCCGCTCGCGACGGCGTGGCACTCGAACAAGTTCCTCAACCCGGTCACGGACGGGGCGGTGCTCCCGATCCTCCACCTCAATGGCTACAAGATCGCAAGCCCGACGATCCTGGCGCGGATCAGCCGGGAGGAGCTGGAGAGCCTCTTCGTCGGGTACGGGTACCGGCCGTACTTCGTCGAAGGGTCCGACCCGCACTCGGTGCACGAGACGATGGCCGCCACCCTCGACGCCGTCATCGAGGAGATCGGGGCGATCCAGCGCCACGCGCGCGCGAGCGGCCAGGCCAAGCGTCCGCGGTGGCCCATGATCGTTCTCCGCACCCCCAAAGGCTGGACGGGGCCCAGGGAGGTCGACGGCAAGAAGACCGAGGGCTCCTGGCGGTCCCACCAGGTGCCCCTCGCCGAGGTCGCGACCCGAAAGGAGCACCTCGAGCTGCTCGAGGAGTGGATGAAGAGCTACCGCCCCGAGGAGCTGTTCGATGAGACTGGGCGGTTACGGGCAGAGCTGGCCGAGCTGGCTCCCAAGGGGGCTCGCCGCATGGGGGCCAATCCCCACGCCAACGGCGGCGTGCTGCTCAAGGCCCTGAAGATGCCCGATTTCCGGGATTATGCGGTGGAGGTGCCGAAGCCCGGGACCGTGGTGGCGGAAGCCACCCGCGCCCTCGGCCGCTTCCTGCGCGATGTCATGAAGCTCAACATCGACCGGCGCAACTTCCGAGTGTTCGGCCCGGACGAGACCGCCTCGAATCGGCTGGACGCCCTCTTCGAGGTCACGGACCGGACCTGGCTGGGGGAGCGGCTGCCGGAGGACGAGCACCTGAGCCCGAACGGTCGCGTGATGGAGATCCTGAGTGAGCATACGTGCCAGGGCTGGCTCGAGGGCTACCTCCTCACCGGCCGCCACGGCTTCTTCTCGAGCTACGAGGCCTTCATCCACATCGTCGACTCGATGTTCAATCAGCACGCGAAGTGGCTCAAGGTGGCCGGGCACGAGATCCCGTGGCGGGCCCCCATCGCGTCCTTGAACTACCTGCTCACGTCGCACGTCTGGCGGCAGGACCACAACGGGTTCTCGCACCAGGACCCGGGGTTCATCGACCACGTGGTCAACAAGAAGGCGGACGTCATCCGCGTGTATCTCCCGCCCGATGCCAACACCCTCCTCTCCGTCGTCGACCACTGCCTGCGCAGCCGCAACTACGTCAACGTGGTCGTCGCCGGCAAGCAGCCCGCGTTGCAGTACCTGGCCATGGACGCCGCGATCAAGCACTGCACCGCCGGCATCGGGATCTGGGAGTGGGCGAGCAACGACAGGGGCTCGGAGCCCGACGTGGTCATGGCGTGCGCCGGTGACGTGCCGACCCTGGAAACCCTGGCGGCGGTGGATCTGCTCCGCCAGCACGTGCCCGATCTCAAGGTGCGGGTCGTCAACGTGGTGGATCTGATGAAGCTCCAGCCACGGGGCGAACACCCCCATGGGCTGCCGGACTCGGAGTTCGACGCGCTCTTCACCACCGACAAGCCGATCATCTTCGCGTTCCATGGCTATCCGTGGCTGATTCACCGGCTGACCTACCGGCGGACGAACCACAAGAGCCTCCACGTGCGGGGCTACAAGGAGGAGGGAACCACCACGACGCCGTTCGACATGGTCGTCCGGAACGATCTGGATCGCTTCCACCTGGTGATGGACGTGATCGACCGCGTGCCCAAGCTCGGGTATCTCGCGGCGTACGCGAAGCAAGCGATGCGAGACCAGCGGATCGAGCACAAGGAGTACATCGCCGAGTACGGGGACGATATGCCGGAGGTCCGCGACTGGAAGTGGCCGTACGCGTAGGAGAGTGCGGGCAGCGGATTCGGCTTCCGGGCGCGAGCCCGTCAGCGGCTCGGGCGGGGCGTGGAGGAGGTGCGTTCGGCCGTGCGCCGACCGCCC
>CAZDYT010000027.1:0-15817 GCA_964509395.1 uncultured bacterium | reverse complement strand
GCATTCGATCCCTGTTCCCGGTGACCATCCCAACCCGGGTTATCTATTGCGTGGGTGGGGTCGTTTCCCCACCCTGTGAGTCCCCTCGGCGTGCCCCGACGTTCCGGGTGGCGGTGGAGCCGGGCGGGGAAGCGTGGGCACGGTCGTTGCTTGGCTTCAGCTCGGGACGACATGCCCCGAGGCGGGGCCGCCGCTGCCGAGCAGCCAGCACAAGGGACCGAGAGAGGTGAGACCCGTGGCCCGCGAGCCCGAGGAGACCCGGTGAAGCCGCTGCTGAGCCGGTTTCACGGCTTCCTGCTCGCGAGCGCCGTCTTGATCGGCGCAGTCGTGCTCGCCTCCGGGCTGGTCGTCGGCAGCCTCTTCGAACGCCACCAGCTCCGGCACGAGGAAGAGCACACGGCCAAGGTGGTTCAGACCCAGGCCCGGCAGCACCTCGTCTTCAGCGATTTTGCCCCTCCTCGACCCGGCCGGGAGCCGGCGGGTTTCGCGGCGTTCCTCCGTGAGCTGCCCGAGGTGTTCCGGATCAAGGTCTTCGACCGCGACGGGCGCGTGGTCTGGTCGGACGAGCCGCGCCTCATCGGCCTGGCCTTCCCCGACAACCCCTACCTCGCGAGGGCGTTGCGGGGGGAGGTGGCGACGGTCCTCGAGAGTCCCGGGCGGCCGGAGCACCTCTACGAGCGCAGCAGGACCTACGTCGTCGAGGCGTACGTCCCCATCGTGTTCCCCGGACGCCCGGAACTCGTCGGCGTGATCGAGACGTACAAGGACGCGGCCCGGCTCGTCTTCGAGATCCGGCAGGCGCAGCGGCAGATGTGGGGCGTCACGGGCGGGATCGGCCTCTTCCTCTATGTCACGCTGGCATTCGTCGTCTGGCAAGCGTCGCGCAGCGAGCAGCGGGCGATCGGCCGCCTGGAGGCGCAGAACCGGGAGCTCACGCTCATCCACCAGTTCACGCAATCCGTCCTTCAGCCGCCCGACCTGGAGCGCCTCGCGGCAAGCGTGGTGGAGAGCACCGGGGTCGGGCTCGGTCTTGCTCGCACGGCGCTCTACCGGGTGGGCCCGGGCATGGAGCTGACCCGGCTGGCCCGCTGGCCGGCCGGCGACCCCGCCGCTCCGCTCTTGCCCGAGGCCCTGGCTGCGGACGCGGTCGAGAGCCGGCGGCAGGTGAGCCGAGGCACCACGGTGGCGCTCCCCATCGTGACGGAGAAGGAGCCCGCGTACGTGTTCCTCGCGGAGTTCACGCGCCCGGTCTTCGCGCGCGACCTGCCAGGTCTCCGGGTGCTCGAGATCATGCTGCACGAGACCGCGATCGCCCTCGCCAACGTCGAGCTGTTCACCGCCATCCGCGAGGCTCACGAGCGGCTCGCGGCGATCCTGGCCGGGATCGCCGACCGGATGGTCATCGTGGACCGCCAGATGCGCGTCGTGTGGCTGAACGCGGTCGCCGCGGACGCCGCCGACGCAGGCCCCGAGGCGCTCGGTCGGTGCTGCTTTGAGGTGCTCGGCGCGGCGGTCGAGGCGTGTCGGGAATGCCCCGCCGCTCGCACGTTCCTCTCCGGCAAGGTGGAGCGGGGCCTGAGGGCCCAGCGGCTCCGGAGCGGCGAGGTGCGGTACCTGGACCTCGTGACCGCGCCGCTTCGCGACGGCTCGGGTCAGGTGCACCAGGTCCTGGAGGTCGCCCGGGACATCACCGAGCTGGTCGAGTTGGAGGAGCGGCTCAAACAGTCGGCGACTCGACTGGAGAAGTCCCACATGGAGCTCCTCGCGAAGACGGGGGAGCTGGAGCAGGCGAACCGGGCGCTCCGTGAGACGCAGGCGCAGCTCGTGGAGAAAGAGCGGCTGGCCGCGGTGGGTCAGCTCGTGGTCGGCCTCCACCATGCGATCCTCAACCCGCTTGCCGGAATCCTCGGCGCCCTGCGGGTGCTCGAGGAAGACGGGATCGCCCCGGCCGCCAAGGCCGAAGCCTTGGCTCAGGCGGAGGCCGCGATCCATCAGATCGAGCAACTGATCCGCCGGCTGCCCGCGCTCCGCCGAGCGGCCGCCACTCCGTACGTCGGGGAAACGACGATGCTGGACCTCGAGCCCCCGCGCGCAGAGGTGGCTCCGGAATTGACCGACCACGTCGGGCCCTGAGGCGCCGGACGGCGCGTCAGGGCCCGGAGCCTGTGGAGCTGGGATGGGGCAAATTCCCCGCACGTGGGGCGCCGGCTCCCCAGGGCGTGAGGGCTCCGGAGGCAGTCTCGCCGAGTGTAACCCGTTGAAACCACTGCCCGCGATGCCGTTGCGCCGGCGGGGTCTGGCCGGCATCCGGCTTGCAGCCCAATGCGGGATGGACTCTGGGCGGTCTCAACGGGTCGAAGCGTGAACGCGAGCACCCGGGCACCTGCCGGCCGCTGGCGCGCCCTCCCGGGGGCTGGCTGCGATCGGGGTCACCCGGCCTTCCCCGTGGCCTGCGGGTTCGTCGGGAGGGAGGTGAGGCGCACGTGACTGACGTGGGCACGCGCTGGTCCCTCACCGGGTCGGGCCTCGATCCGCTGGACCGCTGGTTGGCGGCGCTCAGAGCCGTGGCGCTGCTCGGGGGCGCGGCCTGGTTAGTAGGGCACGTTCGGGATCACCCGATGGATCCGGAGGCCCACCACCAGGTCGTGGTGCTGTTCGGGGCGTTCGGGGGCTACAGCGTGCTCCTCTACCTGGTCAACGCGCTGCGCCCGGGACGGCTGCGTTCGCTCTACCGCGTCGCCATGGTCTTCGACCTGACCTTCATCTTCGTCCTGGTCCGGCTCACAGGGGGCATGGCGAGCGACTTTTACCTGGCCTTCTACCTGCTGGTCGCCCTGCATGCCTTTTACTTCGGCCTGGCGACGGGCGGAGCGGTTGCGCTGATGGCCAGCCTCCTCTACCCCTTCACCGACGTCTGGCCGCCGCCGATCCGCCTGAGCGATCTCGCGCTTCGCGTGGGATTCTTTCTCCTGGTCGGCTTCAGCATGGGAGGCCTGTCCGAGCGGGAGCGGCGGGAGCGCCGGCTCGTGGAGCAGCTCAACCGCGAGCTTCAAGCGCAGCAGCAGCACCTCCGGGAGGCGCAGGAGCAGCTCATCCGCTCCGACCGCCTGGCGACCGTGGGCGAGCTGGCCGCCGGCCTCGCCCACGATCTGCGGAACCCCCTCGCCGGCATCTCGGGCGCTCTGCACGTGCTGACGGGACAGCTTCCCGATGGCAGCGACCAGCACACGCTGCTGGCGGAGATCCAGAGCCACATCGGCCGGATGAACAAGACGCTCACCGACCTCCTCTGGCACGCTCGGCCGCCCACCCCCCAGTACCTCCCGCTGAACGTGAACGAGGTGGTGGAGCAGAGCCTGACGTTCCTCCCGATGACGTCCGGCACGGGGATCGAGCTCGTCAGAGAGCTCGGAGCGAACCTCCCGCCGCTCCGGCTGGACCCGAACCTGCTCCACCAGGCGTTCCTCAACATCCTGGTCAACGCCCGCCAGGCCATGCCGGACGGCGGGCAGCTCGCGGTTCGGACCCGCCTCCGCCGGAGCCCCACCGGGGACGGGCAGGTCGTGGAGGTCGACATCGCCGACACCGGTGCTGGGATCCCCGGCGAGCACCTCCCGCGCATCTTCCAGCCGTTTTTCACCACGAAGGCGCAAGGGACTGGGCTCGGTCTCGCGATCGCCGCCCGGATCGTGGAGCAGCACGGGGGACGGATCGGGGTGGAGAGCGAGCCCGGCAGCGGCACGACCTTTCGGATTTCCCTCCCCGTTCCGGCCGAGCAAGCGGTCCGGAGGCAGGACGATGGGATCGCGGCTTCTCGTCGTTGACGACGAGCGGCTGATCCGCTGGTCGCTCGAGCAGACGCTCGCCAAGAGCGGCTACGAGGTCTCCACGGTCGCGACCGGGGAGGCGGCGCTCACGGCCGTCCGCGAGGATCCCCCCGACCTGATCCTCCTGGACCTCAAGCTGCCCGACATCGACGGGCTCCAGGTGCTCCGCCAGGTCAAGGAGCTGAGCCCGCAGATCCAGGTCCTCATCATGACCGCCTACGCGGACGTCGGGACGGCCGTCGAGGCGATGAAGCTGGGAGCCTACGATTACCTCACGAAGCCGATCGACTTCGAGAGCCTCGCCGTCACGGTCCGGAACGCCCTCGAGGCGAGCCAGCTTCGCCGGAAGGTCCGTCTTCTCAGCGAGAAGCACCTCTACCCCTTTCACTTCGCGGGGATCGTGGGGACGAGCCCCGCGATGCGCGAGGTCGTCGCGCTCGCGCGCAAGGTGGCGCAGAGCGAGGCCACCACCGTGCTGATCCAGGGCGAGAGCGGCACCGGCAAGGACCTGCTCGCCAAGGCCATCCACTACGAGAGCAGCCGGGCCGAGGAGCCGTTCATGGAGATCGCCTGCACGGCGATGCCCGAGACGCTCCTCGAATCCGAGCTCTTCGGTCACGAGCGCGGCGCCTTCACCGACGCCAAGGTCCAGAAGAAGGGCCTCTTCGAGCTGGCGCAGAGGGGAACCGTCTTCCTGGACGAGATCGGGGACATGAGCGGCGGGCTCCAGGCGAAGCTCCTGCGCGTCCTCGAGGAGCGGCGGTTCCGGCGGGTCGGCGGGACGAAGGACATCGCCGTGGACATCCGGGTGATCGCGGCGACGAACCGGGATCTCCGCCAGGCGGTGGAAGCCGGCACCTTCCGGACGGACCTCTACTACCGCCTTCAGGTCGTCACCATCACGCTCCCGCCGCTCCGGACCCGGCGCGAGGACATCTCGCTCCTGGCCCGGCACTTCCTCGAGCACATGAGCCGCGAGTTCAAGAAGCGGCTTCCGCGCCTCTCGCCGGGGGCCGAGCGACTCCTCGTCGAGTACGACTGGCCCGGGAACGTGCGGGAGCTCCGAAACGTCATCGAGCGCGCGATGATCCTCGAGGACATCGGCGATCTCTTGCCCGGCCACCTGCCCCCCGAGATCGCCCGCGTGGCGGGGCGACCGGCCACGGCGATGCCCAGATTCCGCCTCCCCGAAACGGGGCTGATCCTCGAGGAGGCCGAGCGGGAGTTCGTCCGCCAGGCCCTGGAGATGACCGGGGGGAACCAGACGCGCGCGGCCCGGCTCCTCGGCCTGACCCGGGACGAGCTGCGCTACCGGGCGAAGAAGTTCGGGCTCGGTCCGAAGCCCGATGACGACTCGGCCTGAGGAATTTCGCGCTCCGACGCCCACCTGACCCCCAGGGCTTCTCAACGTCATCGAGCGGGGGCGGGTTGAGGAATTCCACCCATCGCGTCGGGAAAATCCCCCACTGCCGGGCCGCTCCCGCTCTCCGTCCCCCCGAGACATCGCCGCAAATCCGAGAGGTTGGCGGCCCTCACCCATGGGAACGGTCCTTGCTGTGGAGGGAACCAATGGGGGGGACAGGCAGACCCTACACATCGGGGATGGAGTGCGAGACCGACTTTCGGGAGGGCCGCATATGATGACGCAGACCGAACCGGCGCCCGCCGTACCACTATCCCGCCGGGAGCTCGTCCAGCGCCTGTTCAGTATGGGTGCCGGGGCGCTCGCCGCCGCGCTGAGCACTGGCGCGAGTGCGTCGACGGTGGCGGCGCCCGAGCCAGCGCAGGCGGTGCCCGTCGTTGGGACTCCGAGGAAGCGGAAGTTCCACTACGGCATGGTCATCGACACCCGCCGCTGCGTCGGCTGCCGGGCGTGCGTGGTGGCCTGCAAGGCGGAGAACAAGACGCCGCCCGGCGTCTCCTACACCGTGGTGGTGGAGCAGGCGGTCGGCCACCGGACCGACGACAAGCCGCTCTTCATGACGAAGCCCTGCTTCCACTGCGAGAACCCGCCGTGCGTGAACGTCTGCCCGGTGTCGGCGACCTTCAAGCGTGAGCAGGACGGGATCGTCGTCATCGACTACGACCGCTGCATCGGCTGCCGCTACTGCATCACGGCGTGCCCTTACGGCGCGCGCTTCTTCGATTTCGGGGAGAACTACCCGTCGGTGGCCGGAAGCACCGCCTACGCGGGGGTGCCGTCGCCCGAGTACGGCCAGTTCCGGAGGCGCGAGCGCGAGGCCTCCCCCATCGGCAACGTCCGCAAGTGCACTTTCTGCGTGCATTTGCAGGACGCCGAGGGACGTTACGACAAGGCCGCGGGGCGCTGGCCGGCCTGCGCCAAGACCTGTACGGGCCATGCCATTTTCTTCGGTGACTTCAACGATCCCGACAGCGACGTGTCTCGGCTCGTCCGGGAGCGGCAGAGCGTGCGGCTCAAGGAGGAGCTCGGCACCGAGCCCAACGTCCACTACCTGCTCTGAGGTGCGCCATGAACCCGAGCGGACTCAAGCGGCTCTTCTGGATCACGGGCGCCATCCTCTTCGCCGCGGGGCTCGTCGGCTGGTATGACCGCCTGGCTTACGGGCATCTGAACGTCCACTACGGGAGCGTCGTCCCGTGGGGCCTGTGGGTGGCGGCCTACATCTACTTCATCGGGCTCTCGGCGGGGTCGTTCCTGATCTCCTCGCTCGTCTACGTCTTCAACGTGAAGCGCTTCGAGCGGGTCGGGCGCCTCGCGGTCTTCACCGCCGTCGTCACCCTGTTCCTGGCGCTCCTTTCCATCTGGGGGGACATCGGCCACATGGGCCGCGCCTGGCACGTACTGGTCTATGCGAACTTCAAGTCGCCCATGGCGTGGATGATCTGGCTCTACTCGCTCTACATCGTCCTCCTGGTGGGGGAGCTCTGGTTTCTCCTGCGTCGCGACCTGGCCGTCGGGGCCGCCGAGCCCGGGCTCCGTGGGGCGATTTACCGCATGTTGACCCTCGGGTCGCGTGAGGTGTCCGCGGCCAGCGCGGGGCGGGACCGCCGGGTGGTGCGGGTCCTGGCGACCATCGGCGTGCCGGTCGCCATCATGTTCCACGGCGGTGTGGGCGCGCTCTTCGGGGTCGTGGCGGCACGACCCCACTGGCACAGCGGCATGTTCCCCATCATCTTCCTGCTCTCGGCGCTGGTGAGCGGCGGGGCGCTCCTCGCGGTCATCACCGCCATCTTTCAGGATGGCTGGCGAACGAACCGCGAGACGGTGCTCGTCCTCGGCCAGCTCGTGCTGGGCCTCCTGCTCCTCGACGTGCTCTTCCAGATCTCGGAGATGCTCGTCGCCTTCTACGGCGGGATTCCCGGGCAGACGCAGGGGTTCCGGCTCGCGATCGGGGGCCCGTTCTGGTGGGTGTTCTGGTGGTGGCAGCTCGTCCTCGGGACCCTGATCCCGGTGCTCCTGCTGCTCCTGCCGACGCGGCGGGACCCGCGCTGGGTGTCCCTGGCGGGGCTCCTGATCGCGGCCGGGTTCCTGGGCGTGCGGCTGAACATCGTGATCCCGGGGCTGGCGGTGGAAGAGATCCGCGGGATCTCCCACGCCATCGCCTCCGCCCGGATGACCACTCACTACATGCCGAGCGCGACCGAGTGGCTGGTGACCCTCGGCATCGTAGGCCTCGGGCTCTTGCTGTTCGGGTTCGGCGAACTGCTGCTCCCCAAGGAGGGCGAGGAGGCCGGCCATGTACGTGCTTGACGAGAAGATCGGGCGCCGCAGGTTCCTGAAGGTGGCGGGCGCCACGGCGGCCGCGACGGCAGCCGGGGCGGGGGTATCGGGCTGCACCGTCGGCTCGAAGGAGCACCCGATCCTCGCCGACGCCGCCGCGGCGACGCAGTGGGGGCGCCAGGGCGGTGAGTGGATTGCCTCCTGCTGCAACATGTGCGGCGGGCAGTCGGGGATCCTGGTCCACGTGGTCGATGGCGTGGTGGAGAAGATCGAGCCGAACCATTGGAACCCCAACAACTACTCCAACGTCTCCAGCGACTTCTTCGCCGGCTACAGCGAGGCGTACGGCTGCGCGGAGGGTGGCGCCCTTTGCCCCAAGGGGAACGCCGGGACCCAGGCGCTCTACGACCCGGACCGGATCCGGACGCCACTCAAGCGGACCAACCCCGACAAGTCGGCCGGGGCCGACCCCCGGTGGCAGGCGATCTCCTGGGAGCAGGCCCTGGACGAGATCGCCGCGAAGCTCCGGACGCTCCGGGAGGCCGGGGAGGCCCACAAGCTCATCTGGTTCAGCGAGGACCACTCGTTCACCCACATCCAGCAGGACTTCTGCAAGCTCTACGGGACGCCGAACTACTCGAACCACTCGAACCTGTGCGACGTGGCACGGAAGGCCTCGTTCCGCGCCGTCATGGGCGACGACCGCCCGCTGGCGGACTTCCTCCAGGCGAAGTATGTCCTCCTCTTCGGCTGGAATCCGACCTCGGCGATCAAGTGGGTCTATCTGCCCCGGATCCTCACGCGGGCCATCGAGCGGGGCGCGCGGCTCGTCGTCGTGGACCCGTATCTGTCCGACACGGCCGCCAAGGCCCAGGAATGGGTCGCCATCCGGCCGTCGACCGATGGGGCCCTGGCCCTGGCGATGGGCCACGTCATCATCCGCGACGGGCTCTACGACCGGGAGTTCCTGGCGAAGTGGGCCATGGGCTTCGACGAGTACGCGGCGTACGTCAAGGACAAGACGCCCGACTGGGCGGAGCGGATCACTTCCCTCAAGGCGAAGACCATCGAGCGGCTCGCGCGCGAGTTCGCCACGACCAAGCCCGCGCACGCCGACGTCTGGAGCGGCCCGGGCCAACATTCGAACGGCGTGCAGGGCGGCCGCGCGATCGCGCTGCTCAATGCGTTGGTCGGAGGATACGACCGCCCCGGGACGATGCTGATCCCCGATAAGCGCGGGAACAAGCACGCGTCCGTGGAGCCCGACGAGACGGCGGCCGCGACGCTCAAGCAGGCGCGCTTCGACGAGCTGAAGAGATACCCTCTGGGGCACGGCTCCGGCGTCTATACGCAGTCGTTCACGAACCTCGCCGAGGGGAAGGGGCCCTATCAGCCGAAGGTGGGCGTGATCATCTTCCAGAACGTGATGATGTCGGTGCCGGGCAACCAGAACGTAGCCAAGGCGCTGGCCAAGCTCGAGACGCTCGTCGTCGTGGACACGATGCTGAGCGAGACGGCGCTGATGGCCGACTACGTGTTGCCCGGCACGACGTACCTCGAGCGCTACGATCTCAACAGCCACTGGGTCACCTGGCCGGTCCTCGGCCTGCGCCAGCCCGTGGTCAAGCCGTTGTTCGGCCAGCCGGCGGAGTACGAGGTGGTGGCCGCCCTCGGCCGGCGCCTGGGGCTCCGGGACAAGGAGGGCAAGGACTTCTTCCGGATCGGACCGCTGTCCGGGGAGCCGATCGAGCCTCTGACGGCCTGGTACGAGGACTACCTCTCCAACGAGCTGAAGCAGGGCGCGCCCAAGATCACCCTCCCGGAGCTGAAGGCCCTTCCCGGAGCGGTCTGGGTTGACAAGAAGGGGACGCGCTACGAGAAGTACGCCGAGGAGCTGAAACCCGAGCAGCTCAAGGGTGCCTTCTTCGACGGCACCCCGACGGCGGAGGGCACCGCCATCTACGACAAGCCCAAGGACCAGAAGGGGAAGCGCATCGGGACCGTGATCGGCGGCAAACCGGTCCAGGGCTTCATGACCCCGAGCGGCAAGGTCGAGTTCCACGCGAAGTGGCTCGCGGAGAAGACCGACGCCGATGGCAAGCCCGTGAACCCGCTGCCGGTCTACGCGCCGCGGGCGTGGCAGCCGTCGGCGGAGTATCCGCTCTACCTGATCAACTGGAAGGAGGCGAGCCACACCCACACGCGAACGCAGAACAACCCGTGGCTCCTCGAGATCAAGCCGGAGAACCCGCTCATCGTGAACCCGGCGACGGCGGCGCGGTACGGCGTCACGGACGGAGACGCGGTCTGGGTGGAGTCTCCCTACGGAAAAGCCAGGGCGCGCGTGAAGCTCACGACGCGGATCCACCCCGAGGTCGTCGGCCTTCAGCACGGCTTCGGTCACACGGCGCTCGGTCGCCTGGCGAGGGATCGGGGGACGTCCGACTCTTCACTCCGGCCCAGCAAATCGGACCCGCTTTCCGGCCAGGCGCTCCACAAGGAGGCCTGCGTGCGCATCACGAAGGTCTGAGGGGCCATGATCGCGACCGTCCTGCTCCTGCCGAAGTGGGCGACCGCGGAGGACCGGAGGATGCCCTGGTGACCCCGCCCGCTGCCCTCGCCGAGGCGCCGCTCTCCGAGCGGGCGCTGGACGACCTCCTCCAGGAGGCCGTCGCCTTTCACGGACACCTCTGCCCGGGTCAGGTCCTGGGCGTCCGGATGGCGCTCGCCGGCTGTCGCGCAGTCGGGCTCGACCGGCCGCGGAGCGCCGGGAAGGGGCTCGTCGTCTTCGTGGAGATCGATCGCTGCGCGACCGACGCGATCCAGGTCGTGACCGGGGTGAGCCTGGGAAAGCGGACGCTCAAGCACATGGACTTCGGCAAGATGGCGGCGACCTTCGTCGACGTCCGGACCGGGGCGGCCGTGCGGGTCGTGGCGCGGGACGAGGCCCGCCGGCTCGCCACCGAGTGGGCGGTTGGTGAGGTGGACCCGCGGAAAGCTCAAACCACCGCCTACCGGGTCATGCCGGAAGGCGAGCTGTTCCGGATCGAGCCGGTCGTGGTGCGCTCCGGGTGGCTCGATCGGCGCCGCGTGCGCGTCTTCTGCGAGGCGTGCGGCGAGGGGATCAACTACGGGCGCGAGGTCAGGGCCGGGGGGCGGACCGTCTGCCGCCCGTGCGGCGGGGAGCGGTACTACACGATACGCCCGCGATAGCACGGGGAGCGCCGGAAGGCAGCCGAGCCCCGCTCGGCTGGCCGTGATGCCGGGGCCGCGTCTTCCCGCGCCGGCCTGCGGTGGTCGCCGCCCTGCGACCAGCGATCGGGCTTCCTCCCTTCTCCGAGGAGGGCTCGAGCCGTGACGTGGATGGTGGTTGCTGCGTCCCTCCTCCTACTCTGGGGCCGCGAGCCCGCGCTCGCCCAGCCGCTCCCGAGCCCCACGCAACACCCGCTGGCGGGCTCGCGGGTCTTCGGCGCCAAGGGGTGCCTGACGTGTCACGCGGTCAATGGCGTGGGCGCCACGATCGGACCGGACCTCGGCCGCCTCTCGCGTCCCCGGTCCTTCGAGGAGTTTGCCAGCGCGCTCTGGAACCATCCCCAGGGGATGGCCGAGCGACTGCGGCAGCTCGGGATCGACCGCCCGCACCTCGACCGGCGGGAGACGGGTGATCTCATCGCCTTCCTCTTCACGCTCGACTACTTCGATCCCCCCGGCCACGTCGAGAGCGGCCGACGCCTGTTCGTCGGCAAGAAGTGCGTGGTCTGCCACCAGGTGACGGGAACCGGCGGCGTGGTCGGCCCGAGTCTCGACTTCCTCAAGCAGCGGGGCTCCCCGATCTTCGTCGCGGCGGCGATGTGGAACCACGGCCCGGCCATGGCCCAGGCGATGCGCGCCCAGGGGATCGAGCGTCCCAGACTCGAGGACTCCGAGCTGCGCGACCTGATGGCGTATCTCAAGTCCGTCTCGCCGGCTCCCACGGAGGAGCCGCTCCATCTGCTCCCCGGGAGCGCGAAGGAGGGGCGACGGCTCTTCGTGGAGAAGCGCTGCATCGCCTGTCACAGCGTGGGAGGCCAGGGAGGCCGGGCGGCGCCGGACCTGGCCGACCGTGGGGCTCCCCGCAGCTTGATCCAGTTTGCGGCGGCCATGTGGAACAAGGCGCCGGCGATGATGGAGGCCATGGAACTCCAGCGCATCCCGGTTCCTCAGCTCCGGGCCGAGGACATGGCCGACCTGGTCGCCTACCTCGACGCGGTGAGGCACTTCACCGGGCCGGGCGATCCGCGCAAGGGGTGGACGGTGATGGCTCGCAAAGGCTGCCTTGACTGCCACTCCGTCCGCGGCGAGGGGGGGAAGGCAGCCCGCGATCTCGCGCAGGTGCGGGATCTCGACTCGCTGGCCGCCGTCATCTCGGCGCTTTGGAACCACGCCTTCCTCAGGGAGCGGACCGAACGGCGTACGGGTGCCTGGCCTCGGTTCCGCTCCGAGGAGATGGCAGACCTCCTGGCGTTTCTCCAGTCGCTCCGGCGCGCTCGCTGATGGCCGTCGCCGAAGGGGTGACCCTCACCGGGCGCGCATTCCCCGCCTGGGCGGTCTCGTCGGGTTCGGACGTTGAAGGCGAGGTGTCTCCCTGGTGCGGTTGCCGCGGAGAAGCGACGCGTCGAGGATCGGGTGTTCGGTGGTATCATCGGCGTGAGCGTCTGACGCCGGCCATCGGAGAGCGGCCGGGCTCCGTTCTCACCTCCAGAGGGATGCGTCGATGAGCCGATCCGGGCGAAGCGCCGCCTGCGCTGCCCTGCTCCTGCTTCTCTTTGCCACGGCGCCGCCGGCATGGGGCCAGCCGCCGCCGCATCCGTTCGCGCCGACGTGGGCCAACCTCGCCGGCGCGAAGGTGTTCGCCGACAAGGGGTGCGGGCGATGCCACGCGATTCGCGGATTCGGCGCGACTGCCGCACCCGACCTCAGCCGGATCGAGCGGAAGAGCTTCTTCGATCTCGGCGCGGCGATGTCGAATCACCTGCGCGGGGTCGCCATCCAGCGACCCACGCTCACCCCCGAAGAGGGGACGGCTCTGATTGCGTTCCTGTTTACCTTGCAGTACTACGACGAGCCGGGTGACCCGAAGGCCGGGGAGGAGCTGTTTGCGGCCAAGGGGTGCATTCAGTGCCATGAGGTCGGCGGCCGGGGCGGGCGGCTCGGCCCCAGCCTGGACTTTCTCAAGCGCGCAAACTCGCCGGTCCTGATTGCCGCCGCGTTGTGGAACCACGGGCCGGAGATGGCCGAGACGCTGAAGGCTGTCGGAATCCAGCGCCCGACCTTTGACCAGAAAGAGCTGGGGGACATCATCGCGTACGTGCAGACCGCTGCCAGGGAAGGGGGTGGCGAGAGGGCGCAGGTCGCTCCCGGAACGCCCGAGCGCGGCGAGAGGCTCTTCAG
Organism: uncultured bacterium; assembly: GCA_964509395.1. Lineage (GTDB taxonomy): Bacteria > Methylomirabilota > Methylomirabilia > Rokubacteriales > DASRDR01 > CAZDYT01. The sequence continues at coordinate 2,857 of CAZDYT010000027.1, read as the reverse complement.
AGAGAAGCGGTGCATCGTTTGCCACTCGGTCGGCGGCAAGGGCGGCACGGTGGGCCCGCCGCTGGGGCCGCGCCAGCACGTGAGCTTGACCCGATTCGCTGCCCTCATGTGGAATCACGCCCCGGGCATGTGGGCCCGGATGACGGAGCGCGGGATCCCGGTTCCCCGGCTCACGGGGCAGGAGATGGCGGACATCGTCGCGTATCTCTACGCGTCCCACTACTTCGATCAGCGTGGTGACGCCCGGCGCGGTCAGCAGCTGGTCCAGGACAAGGGCTGCCTCGGGTGCCACGCGGTCCGAGGGAAAGGCGCCACGGTCGGGGCGGACCTCGCGACCTACCCAGCCCTCCGCTCGGCGCCCGGACTGGTGGCTGCCCTGTGGAACCACCCCCGCTACCTCGAAGCTCAACGACAGGAGGTGCCCTGGCCCCTCCTCAACGGCTCGGAGCTGGCCGACATGAGCTCCTACCTGGCCTCCATCGCCAGGGCGTCAGCGCCGAAACCGACGTCGAACTAGCCCCACCGTCCGGGCCCGAGCGGGGCGCTCGCGCCCCCGCCGGGCGACGGATGCCTCGCCCCGACGCCCGCCCTGCCGGCGCCGCCCTCGATTTTCCAGCCGGTTAGCGTCACCGGTCACGTGGCATAGGCATTGCTCAGTTCCTCACGGCGACGTTTCATCCACCCTAACCAGGGAGGGAGTCCCATGCGTCGGCGCCCCGTCAGGGAGTCCGCGCGCTGGGTGTACTGGTGGTTGGCTGTACTGGCCGCCCTTCTGGCGATCGGGGCCGGCTTGCTCTGGCGCACCCAAGCCCCGCCCCCGGGGAAGCTCGCCGCGGGGACGCCGGCGCTCTCGGCGCCGGGAGCGGCGCCGGCCGCCGCGCGGCGCGAGACCCGCCCGACGCTCGACCCGGCGCGCTTCGTCGGCAAGGCGCGGCTGGCGCACCAGGTGGCGCGGGAAATCCCAGACGTCCTCGATCGGCTCTATTGCTACTGCGAGTGCGACAAGCACCTCGGCCACAAGAGCCTGCTTTCCTGTTACACCGACGGCCACGCCGCCACCTGAGACATCTGTATGGACGAGGCGCTGGATGCGTCTCGCATGATGAAGGCGGGATACACGGTGGCAGAGATCCGGGCCGAGATCGACGCGAAGTACGGCCGATGATGATGGCGCGCGGGCTCGGGGCCGCGCTCATCGCCCTGCTCCCCGTCGCCGCCGTGGCGCACGGGGAGCACGGCGGCGGCAAGCCGCTCGGGGAGACGAGCGTGGTCACGGTCGAGGGCTATCAAGTGGAGCTCCTGGCGCAGCCGAGCCCGCTCGCCCTCGGCCAGGAGAGCCAGCTCATCGCCAAGGTCTTCAAGAATTCGCCGCTCAGCCCCGCGTCCGGGGGTCGGGTGCGGATCGGCCTGGCCCCGGGGGGGGCCGCGCCCGCGCTCGAGCCCGCGCCCGAGGTGACATGGGCGGGCAGCTACACGATCTCGGTCACGCCGGCGCGGCGGGGCGCGCACCAGGTCCGCGTGGTCCTCGCGGAGCTGGAAGGGCGCCGCTTCGAGCCGCCGCTGGTGGTGGACTTCCGGGTGGGCGTCGCGCCGGCCCCCGGGATGGGGGCGGGCGCGTGGACGCTCGTGGCCGTGGTCGGCGGGATCGCGGCCGTCGGAGTCTACGGGATCGCCCTCCGGGCGAAGCTCGGCCCGCCGGCCGGCGCGTCGCTCAACCTGCTCGACATCTCGTGGCTCCGCCGGCTCCTGACATCGCCGGCCCTCCAGCCGTCCCTCCAGCTCCCGCTGCTCCTCCTCATGGGCGTCGTGGTGCTGCTGGGGCTCTTCGACGTTCAGGACGGGGGCGTCAATCTCGCCACCAAGCTCACGTGGACGATCTGGTGGGCCGGGATCATCTTCACGTTCTTCCTCCTGGGGCGGGTCTGGTGCCTGGCCTGTCCCTTCGGGGCGCTGAACGAGTGGACGTCGCGGCTCGCGGCCCCGCTCCGGCGCCTCCCCAGGCCGTTCCGGAACCTCTGGTGGGCGACCGGGATGTTCGTCCTCCTGACGTGGGCCGACGAGCAGCTCGGCGTCGTGCGCTCGCCCTGGGTGACGGCGTGGATCGTCCTCTTCTTCGCGACGCTGGCCGTCGCGGTCGGCCTCTTCTACGAGCGCCGGAGCTTCTGTCGCTACCTCTGTCCGATCGGCGGGGTCATCGGGCTCTACTCGATGACGGCGCCCCTCGAGCTGCGCGTCAGGGACGGGTCGGTGTGCGCCGCCGATCGAGGCAAGGCCTGCTACCGTGGAAGCGCGTCAGCGCCGGGGTGCCCGATGTTCGAGTTCCCGGCGAGCATGGACCGGAACACCTACTGCACGCTCTGCGCCCAGTGCGTGGCGGGGTGCGCGCGCGACAACCTCGTCCTCCGGATCCGGTCGTGGGGCCAGGACCTGTGGGCATCGTCGCGCCGGCTCCTCGACGAGGCCTACCTGGCGGTCGCGCTGGTCGGGCTGACGCTCCTCGTGACCGCGCAGATGCTGACGGCCTGGCCCGGCTGGATCTCGGCGCTGGCGCGCTGGCTCCCCGCCGGGGTGCGGACGAGCCTCAAGCCCGTGACCTACCTCGGGCTCGTCGAGTCGATCCTCCTCCTCGGCGGCGCGCTCGTGCTGGTACCGCTCCTGGTCCTGGCCGGGGCCGCGCTGGCCGACCGGCTGGCCGGGCGACCGGCGCTCGGGCTGCGCCGGACGTTCGTCGTCTTCGGCTACATGTTCATCCCCGTGGGCCTCGGCATGCACCTGGCCCACAACCTCGCGCACCTCGGCCTCGAGGGCGGGGGCTTCGTGCCGGTCGTTCAGCGCGCGACCGCGCTCTACACCCCGT
>CAZDYT010000026.1:0-16318 GCA_964509395.1 uncultured bacterium | reverse complement strand
CCTGCCACCCCTGTTTTCACCTTGAAGTTCTATTACTTATGCAACGACCAATAAGAGCCCTGCCCGAGACGGGGAGGGCCGGCAGGGGATGCACCTGCCTCTTCCGTCCCCCTCCGGTTGCCGCCGTCACCGTCTCAGGAGGCCTTCGATGTCGGCGGCCAGCTCGGCCGACCTGAAGTCGCTCCCGTACACGGCGCGGATCCGTCCCTCCCGGTCTATCAGATGCACCGGGGAGGTGTGCTGAACCTCGTAGGCCGCTGGTGCCGCCGGGCCCCCGATCGCCTCGCGGCGGATCTCCCCGACCCAGTAGTAGCGCCAGACCGGCTCGAGCTGGCGCGTGCTTCCGGTGAGGACGCGCCAGCGGTCGAGCATCCCCCACTGCCGCGAATAGTCCGCGAGCCGGGACACGGTGTCCCGGTCGGGATCGACCGTCACCGCGAGAATCGTGACCCGTTTTCGCTCGGCGTCGAGCAGGCGGACCGTCTCGCGCATCTTCTGGGTCACGAGCGGGCAGAGATCGGTGCATGCGGTGTAGAGAAACGTCAGCACCACGACCTGGCCCTTGAGATCGGAGAGCCGGAGGGGCTGGCCGAACTGGTCGGTCAGCGCGAAGTCGAGGGTGTCCCGGGGCGGGTCGAGGGGGGTGCCGTGGAACGTCGGCCGCCCCGAGCAGGCGGCCAGGAGGCTCAGGAGCACGGCCGCGGCCGCGATCGGACGGAGCGCCGCCGTGCGGCCTCGAGCCCTCGTCCGGGCCATCGCGGGGATTGTCATCGGCAGCGGCGTCCAGCCCGTCGTCGGAAGGGCCCCGCCCCGGATCGCGAGGCTGATGAGCCGCGGCTCGGCCGTCGCCTGCACGCTCCAGCCGATGAGCGTGACCGCGAGCAGCAGCAGGAGTCGCACCCTCTGGTTTCCTCCTCGCACCGAGCGTCCTCCCCTGGGCTCGAAGATCCGTTCACGGCTCCCTGACCCGGATGTTGCGGACCTTGACGGCATATCGGCCTGGCTCATGGCCCCGGTGGTCCCCGCAAGTGGACAACACTCACCGCGGAACCTCCCGTCGGCATCGTGCCGGAGAACGGCCGCATGTGCCTCATCAGGGAGGAGACACACCTGCCCCTCGACGAGACGCCGGACGCGGTTCGGCAGAGGCGGCTTAGGCAGCGAGGAGGGGAGGAGCGCGAGCCTGTCGGGAGGGGGAAACCTGGCCGTCCAACGCGGGTGCGGGCGAGACCCACGCCGGGGCTTCCAGCCAGTCGGGGAGGACCAGGATCGGCTCGGTGAGGGGGCCTTGGGCGTGGTCCGCGGTCACCTCGAAGGGGCAGGCCGTGCGCTGGTCGTCGGAGTCGAACAGGTGATGAACGAGGTGAGGGGACTGGGCGATGAAGAAGGTGACGAACGGCGCCGCCGCGAGCAACCCGAGGACGGGGGGCTGATTCGCATACCAGCGACGGCGTGTCCGCTTCATGGCGTGCTTGACGCTCTCTACAATGGGGGAGAGCGAGAGACGTTGTCAACTGATCGGTAAGGGCGGGGGGCGTCGGCCTCGATATCCGGTTTGCGCCACTACAGCCATTGCACCTGCCACGGCGAACCCAGGACACGCCAGCGGATCCGCCGCGGGGCACGCCTTGACACGCCGGATGCCAGGGGGTAGATTCCTGCCAAACGAGAGAGTCCGACCCGAGGGACACGTCATGTCCCACCTCACGTCCGGACAACCCTTCGATGCCCCTGTTGGTCACCCAGACCAGCGGGGGCGTCCGTGCTTCATCGCGCCTGCCTTTCGCCTGCTGGGCCGCGGCGTGTTCTGACCGGCTCGGGCCCACGCAGAACGCCCACTGAGCTTCCTCGACGCCAGACTGCGGACGGCTTGCGGCGTCGCCGCAAAAAGTCGCGTCTCCGTATGTCGCGCTCGACCTGGAGGGGCTTCCCACGGGATCGATCCCTGAGTGAGGCGCCCGGGACGAAGGGAGGCCTCGGGAAAGGAGAAATCACGATGAAGATTGCCCAGACCACGGGGTCGACGATCACCGAGGTGTGGACGACCGTGGAGCCCCGCATTGGCCAGGCCAAGGCCCTGGAGGACGCAGCCCAGGCGCTGGCGACGGCGCTCCATACACAGTTTGCGGAGTCCGTTGCGCTCGCGCGCGTCTACCTCACAGTGCCGTTCGACGCCCTCCCGGCGAAAAACCGCACCTTCGTGCAAAGCCTCACGGCACCCTCGGCGGGCGCAGCCCCGGCGCTGAAAGGCATGACGCCGGTCCTTTCCCTTGTCGGGACGCATGGGCAGGAGGCAGGGTGGAATGACCGCCGGAATTCCAAGGGGCATGCCGGGATTCCGTTGATCTCCGCCGCGTTTGTGGACGCCATTCCGATGATCGCGCGGCTGTTGCGGGAACTCGGGGTGCCCCTCGACTGGATCGACACTCACGACGCCCAACGGATCGTGACGACCGTGGGACGCGCCGCGGGGTTATTTTTCGTGGAAGACGCCGCGAGCGCGACCGATCAGCAGGGTCGCAAAATCATCGCGGCCCAGGACTTCGTCGGGTCCTACAAGATCAAGAGCGTTTTCGGGACCGGTGGCGCTTACCTGGGCGGTCAGATCCTCGTCATTGTGGTGTTCTGCCGAGACCAGGTGCCCCGGGCAGCGGCCGAGCAGTTCTTGCCCCTGGCGGATCTGTTCAAAGGAAAGACCACGGGGCTCGTCGGGACCGGGAAAGTCTTCGCTGAGGCTTGACGGTCGCGCACATCGTGAGCGCCGTTCACCAGGCCGTGCCCGTGGGCGGACTGGACGACGTCGGATGGCCGGAGTCCTGGCGTGCGAGGCTCATGGCACGGTCAGAGCCACAAGATCCCGGACGTCGGACACCGCCTCCAGGCGATCCACGAGAGCAATCAGCCGCTCGCCGTTCGCCTCGCTGAGCCGGTGCCTCCCGTAGGTCCAGCACCGGCGGAACTTGCCGAGATGTTGCTCGCGTGACAGTGGGGCGTCGGGATGACCGAGGACGCTGTCGAGACGGATCTCCGGGCGCCGCCCGTCCACCAGCGTCACCTGGATCGTCTGGGGCACCAGGGCGTTTTCGTCCGGATTCTCGTCGCCGACGATTTCAACCCGTTGCGCCAGCGCATGGAGCTCCGGGTCCGTGAGACGGTCACCGAGAAAGTCGGGGACATCGACGGTGCCCCGGAGGAGCGCTGTCGCCGCGACGAACGGCAGGCAGAGCTTGGCGTAGTTTGCGGAGGGAGCCGGAACGTCCGGACGCCCGACGAGGCGCCGGACGAGGGGTGGAACGGTGGCGCGGACCTTGGCGACGCCGGCGGGGCCGAACCGGTATCGTGCCTGCAGTCGGGTGAGGCCGTCCACGACACCGTGGCTCGCCCGGCCGCTCGGGAAGGGCTTGTGGGCCAGCCGGGTCACCTGCCAGACTCTCCCGAGCGTGGCCAGAACCGGGGCGAGATCGTAGGCGCCGCTCTCGAACAGCTTGAAATACCCGTAGCGGCCCTCGAGCACCTCGAGCGGCCCGGTGAGGCCTCGCGCGGCGAGGTCGACCGCGGTCAGGGCGCCGCGGGCGTTGAAGCCGATCTGCATCCCGAGCAGGCTCGATCCCTCGATGTGCGGCTGGAGAGTCCCGCAGATCTGCCCGTACACGATGCCGAACGCGTGGGTGAGCGACTCCACGCCGAACCCTTCGAGCTTCCCGAGAGCGGCTACGGCGCCGAAGGCGCCGGCGGTCGCCGGACGGAAGAACGTGATCGGCGCTCGCGAGGCCATGCCGATGGAGCAGGCGACATCCACACCGACGGCGACGGCGGTGAGCAAGTCCCGACCCGAGACCTTCCCGCGCCGTTCCGCTCCGGCGACCAGCGCAGAGAGGAGGGTCGCCATCGGGTGGACGACCGCTCCCTCGTGGACGCAGTCGAATTCGAGGCAGTGGATCTGATAGGCGTTGACCAGGGCCGCCGCCTGCGCCGGCAGCCGCTCACCGGAGCCCCATACGGTGCTTTCATCGCCCTTCCCCCAACCCGCCGCGCACTCGGCGATCCGAGCGGCCGACGGGTCGGCGCTACCCGCGACCCCCACGCCGATGCTGTCGAGGATGAAGGTCTTCGTGGCGAGCACGGCCGTCGGCGGCAGATGCTCGTAGGTGGTCGTCACGACGTGCTCGGCGAATCGGCGTATTCCGTCCATCGGCCCACCCTCGTGCCTGACCGCGTCCCGGTCGCGGGCTCCGATCTGAGAAACCCTCGTCACGTATTAGACTTGACGGCGCCCGATCGCGGCAAGCCCGCGGAGTGCCGCCCTTCCGCCGCCTCGAGTGGCGGCGATGGGGCTGATCGGGAAGGATCAGGGCGTCTCGGCATGGGGCGGCACCGAGGGCTCCGGTGGTCGCCTCCCGCTCCTGGAGGACCGGAGGGAGGATCGGATCGAGCCGCCTCGTTGGTAAGAAATCATCCATCTCAACTCGGGCTGACGGCCGCTGATGGGATCGGAAGCCCTTCATTTCAAGCCGCTTGCGAGTCGGCGTCGGAATTGGCACCGGCTTTGCCGCTCATCCGCGCGAAGGTCTCTCCGAGGATTCCCAAGAAGGAGGGTGAGAGGCTTGATGACGGGCAGCCAGACAGCCGGGGAGTTGCGTGTGCTCGTTCTTGAAGATGAGGAGGGCTTGCGCGACCTGTTGACGGAGATGCTTCAAACGGCAGGGTACGCCGTGATCGGGTGCGCCAGCGGGCCGGAGGCTCTTCAGCGGCTCGCGGACGTCAGCCCCAGCGTCGTCATTTCAGACGTCGTCATGCCGGAGATGGACGGGTTGGAGTTCGTGTCGCGGCTCCGTGCCATCCCATCATCGGCCCACATCCCCGTGCTCCTCATCTCTGGTCTCGCGGAGGGCGTATCGGACACCATCGACATGGGCGGAGCGGGGCAGCTCGGTGTGGCGGCCGTCCTCCCCAAACCTGTTGAGTTCACGACCTTGATCGAGCACGTCAGGCGCGTCACGGCTCGGATCCCAGCCGGGAAGGGCGAATAAACCCCCGAGTCATTGCGGCCCCCACCCCCCAGCTTCTCGTCCCGCCCGGCCGCCCGCTCCCCGCTGATCTTCGTTTTGTTGGAATAAGTTCTGGAGTGCCGCGGCTATACTACTGGCCGCGAGTCCTCGGCCGAGACCGTTCACCCGAGTCGTCGCCCTGGAAGGGATACGGCGGCGCTCAACCGGCGCCACGAGGACGTCGGCCCGGCAGGCGTGATCGGCTGCAGATGGAGGCGTGACATGAAGGGCATCGTGTTTCACCTCCTGGAAGAAGTCGTCCGAAGAGAATGCGGCGAGGACGTCTGGGACACGCTGCTCGAGCCCTTCTTCACCACGAAGGGTCCCGGGAAGGGAACAGGCCTGGGCCTGGCCACGGTCTACGGTATCGTCAAGCAGAGCGGCGGCGACATCTGGGTCTACAGTGAGCCCGGACGGGGCGCGACGTTCAAGATCTACCTGCCGCGCGTCGACGAGGCGCCGGACTTACCCGAGAGTGTGGCGAGTGTGGCTCCCGCCGCGGGAGGCAGAGAGACGGTCCTGCTCGTCGAGGACGAAGAGACTCTCCGAGAGCTCGCGCGCGAGATCCTCGAGATGCGGGGGTACGCGGTACTGGAGGCGCGACATGGTGGCGAGGCGCTCGTGCTCGCGGAGCAGTACCCCGGCCCCATTCATGCGATGCTCACCGATGTCGTGATGCCCGAAATGAGCGGACGCGACCTGGCCAGCCGCCTGACCGCCGCGCATCCCGAGACGAAGGTCCTGTACATGTCGGGCTACACGGACAGCGCGATCGAGCATCACGGCGTCCTCGACCCCGGTACCGCCTTCCTTCAGAAGCCGTTTACGCCCGACACCTTGGCCCGCAAGGTGCGCGGGGTCTTGGATGCGCCCCAACAAGGTCCGCCGTGACCGCGGGAGATGCTCGGCGCTGGTTTCCGCCGGCGCAACCCCTTCCTCGGGGGAGGTCCGGAGGGGGGGTTCCGCCCCCCTCCGGGTGACCTAGGGCGTGTCGGGGTCGATGTGGACGCTGCCCTCGCGCCCTTCGCGGGGGAGGATCGTCGGGTCGTCGCGCCGGTCTTCGACCAGCCGCACCCAGCCGAGGTCGCCGACGACCTCTTTGAGCTGATCGAGCAGATCGCTGTGCCCTCGGGCCACCACCAGAAACGTCTGGCCGCCGTGGGCGACAGGCTGAGCAGGGGCGCCCGGGTCGCTTGGATGGTCCTGGTTGGCGCGCCGACCCTCTCCCGCCAGCTCGTCCACCGGCGTACCGCAGGCCGCGCAGATCACAGCCGCTCCACAGTGGGGGCAGTTCACCGCCAGGGCGCCTCCTCTCCCCGGAATCGCCGCTTCCACACTCTCCCGTAGGGCGACCGCAATGTCAAGAATTTAGGGCGGTTGGGACCCGTTTTCTTGACAGCGCCCGGAGGCGAAGGGTACAGTACTGCCGTTTGCAAGGGTCGGGGGGGGCGAATTGCTCAAGGGAATCCAGCGGTTTTTCGGGTTTGACGCCGGTGACGGCGAGGAGCCGTACGTGACGCTGGCCCGCCACGTGCCTCTCCCGCCGGCAGCATTTCACGCCGGGGAGAAGCTCTCGATCAAAGGCGAGATCGTGGGAGAAGGGGACCTCGAGCTGGCGGGAAGATTCGAGGGCGTGATCAACATCCAGGGCACGGTGGTGATCGGCGACCACGCGGAGGTCGACGCGGACATCAGCGCCTCGACGATCATCGTCGGGGGCAAAGTCCGTGGTAACCTGAATGCGTCTGGTCGGATCGATATCCTGCCCCAGGGAGTCCTGACGGGCAATCTGAAGACCGGAAGCTTGACAGCCGCGGACGGGGCCTTCGTCAAGGGGGAAATCGTCGTCGAGCGGGGAGCCAAAGCGAAGGTGGAAGGGAGCTGATCGCCATGAAGTGGGTCGGGATGGTGTGCATGCTCGTCGTTCTCACCGGTCAGGCCACCGCCGGGGAGCTCGTCCTCGTGAACGGGAGCCGCCTGGAGGGCACCCTCGCCAACGAGGTCCTGATGGTCTCGACCGGCTCGGATCTCATCGAGGTTCTCCCCGAGACCGTCGGCCTGCTGACCCAGAACGAGATCCGGCTCAAGGATGGCCGCATCTTGCGAGGCACTCTGGTCGGGGGCCGCGTGAAGGCTCTGACGCCCCTCGGGGAGCTGGCCATCAGGGTCGAAGAGCTTCGCATGTTCCGTGCCGACGGATTCGTGGCCTCGGCGCCGCCCCCGCCCGCCGCCTCGGCGCCCGCGCAGCCGGCACCGCCTGCGCCGGCGGCGGCACGGGCGCCGGCCACGCCGGAACCGGCCCGGCCGCAGCCAACCGTGACGCGCGAGCCGCCAGCCCCACCGGCCAGGGTGCAGCAGGTCAGCGCCCCAGCCGTCTCGGCGCCGCCGAAGCCGGCGACGACTGCCCATCCCGCGTCCTCAGCCTCGGCTGTCGCGTCCTCAGCCTCGGGACTGACGCGCCTCCCGGGGTTCGGCTCACGCCTGGAGGTCGTGATCGGGGAGAGCGCCCTCTACCGTGACGCCGTCGAAGCGGCGAGCCCGATCGGGCGAGTGGTCCGCGGCGAGCGGGTCACCTATTTGGACTCCATCGACCGTCGGCTCCGGATCTTCAACACGCTCATCTTCGACGGGGGCCACTGGATCAAGGTCCGGGCGGCCGATGGGACGGAGGGGTGGCTCCCCGCCTCGACGCTCCGCGAGGTGCGTTGAGGGGCTGGGGTCCGCTGGCCGGGCTCCCACCGGGCGCGCGCTGGAGCCTGCTGGGCGTCGCGGGGCTCCTCGTCGCCCTGCTGATCGGGACCGGGGTGTGGGCCCTCGTCCAGCAGCGCGAGAGGGCCGCGCGCCGCGCATTCGTCGCGGTGAGCATCAGCTACCGCCAGGCCGTGGCGAGCGCCGACGAGTCCCAGCTCGACGCCGCCGCTCGAGCCCTCACGCAGTTTCTCCGGGACTATCCCGGGGTGCCTGACGCCCCACAAGCCTGGTACTTCCTGGGCAACGTCGAGGATCAACGCCGCCGCTTTGATGCGGCCCTCACGGCCTTCGGCGAGGCGGCCCGGCGCGACAGCGGGACCGTGGGAGCCCTGAGCCGCCTTGGCATCGGGTACGCCTGGGAGGCCAAGGGCGAGCCTCGACGAGCCCTCGACGCCTACGCGGAGGCGCTCAAGGGGCGGGGCCCGAAGGATTTCCTCTACGACGAGCTCCTGCTGGCGACCGCCCGCCTGCAGGAGCAGCTCAAGCAGCCCGGCGCCGCCATCGAGAGCTACCGGCGCCTTCTTCGCGAGGCGCCCGAGTCGGCCCGGGCAGAAGAGGCGCGGACCCGACTGGCCATCCTGGGCGCCCGCGCCTGAGACCGGCCCCGGCCCTTCCGGTCCCGAAGCGGGCGCGAAAAGACCCGGCCCCCGCCCACAAGGGGAGCCCCCGCGCGAGCCTGAGGCCGAACCTCCTGGAAGCCCGAAGAGCGCCCCACCCGCGCCGGACGTCGAACTTGACAGAACCCCTCTTATCGGACGATCCGCCGCCCACGACTTCGGGCGTGCGCCTTCTTCGTGGGAACCCCCGGTTCGACTGGAGCCCTTGCCCGGCGCCAGGTGGTCAGCCCGGGATCTGGGCATAGTCCGGCAGCTTCTCCCAGTTCGGCTTCCACTCGGGCACGCGCCACCCGAGCGGCTCGACGAGCGCCCGAACTTCCGTCGCGAAGGCCCGGCGCACCTCGTCGTTGTCGCGGGTCTTGAGCCCGAGCTCGCGGTAGAGCCGGTTCCTCGCGCTCCCCGGCCGACCGAAGATGTTCATGGTGCGGATGTACCACTTGTGAAACGTCCGCTCCGCCTCGTCCCGCGTCGCCGGGTTCTCGGCGAGACGGCGCACCCACAGCTCACCGTGGCGGATGTGCATCTTTTCTTCCTTGAAGATTCCCTCGATCGCCCGAACCCACGGCCCGTAGGAGCACCGGCGGGCGTCCTCGAGCTGGTGCCCGGCACCTCGATCCATGCAGAAGTTGAACATCACGAAATCGGCCCAGGTGTCGATCGGGTAGTAGAAGATGTTGACGCGCTTGTCCGTCGACAGGCGAGCCGTCCCGATGTCCGCCTCGGGATCGTCGATGCGCTTGGCGAACTCTTGATCGTGGGGCCGCACGTGCCCTTCGACATCGAAGCCGAGCTCCGCCAGGAGGTCGTACATGACCTTGGCATGGCGTGTCTCGTCCTTGACGACTTGGGCCACGACCAGCTTCTCCTCGACACCCGGCGCCTTCATGATCCACGGCACGTAGCCGTACGCCCCCGCCAGTTCGGAGTCCGCCTGCATCGTCATCAAGTGGATGAGATTCTCCCGGTACACGGCGCTCATCTCATCCGCGGCCTGAATCTTCTCCCCCGCCGCGATCTTCGCGAGCAGGCGCTGGTGCTTCTCCTGATCGTTCGCACTCATGCGCTCCTCCTTGGGTCGGCCGTCGCCAGGCGCCGTGCTGGTCGGGCACGGCGGCGAGTCCCGGTTCCCCGAGGCGACCGCCTCGCTACGAGAAGGATACACGTTGGCGCCGCGAATGACGAGCGCATCGGCCTCCCGAGCGCCACCTGCGGCGCGGATGTCGGATGCCGAAAGCTCTCCGGTTTGGAGCGGGGACGGGAAGCCGCCGCGCTCTGGGCCGGCACCGTGGACGGGCCCCCTGCCCTTCCGCGTGGCGGCGAGACGTCGAGGGATGTCCCGGGGTCGCGTCTTCTAGTGCAGTATTAATCCATCAGTGCTAACTACCAATTACACAAGGGATTCCAGTCCAATCGAGCATGGCGTCCAGCCGCTCGCCGAGGCACCCGAGGGCTTCCGCCTTCGCCCGGCGGATCTCCTCGTCGACCGGCTGGAGGCGGTCCCGCGGGTTCAGAGAATCTCCACGTCGCGCACCAGCCACCGCTGCCGGCTCAGGAACCGCGACATCGCCTCGAGCACCTCGGACGAGGCGACTGCGTCCACACTCACGCGGTCCGGCAAGATATGGCGGACTTCGGGATACGAGATCAGAACGCGGCAGAGCGTCCTCACCCGCGGGTCCAGATCGAGCAGTCCCCGGTGATTCGGCACGTGCCAGGCGTCCTGGAAGGTGACGCGGATGGCTCGCGATCCCCGGCTCATGGGGTGGCCCCGTGTGGCCTCTGAAGGCGGCGATAGAGGGCCACCAGCCGCTCGCCGAGCGCCCAGGCGGCGACCGGGAGTGCGCCCTCGCGGGCTCCGGATGCGAGCTTGCCCGCCAACCCGGCGTCCCCGAGCACCTCCCGCACCGCGGCCGCGAACACCTCCCGCTCCTCCGGAACAAGGAGCCCGCTCACGCCGTCGACCACAGCCTCCTCGACCCCCGACGCGCGGACCGCAACCACGGGCACGCCGACCGCCATCGCCTCGAGAACCGCAAGCCCCTGCGTCTCGGTGGTGGAGGCAAAGACGAACACATCGGCGGCCTGATAGTACCGGACTACGTCGTCACGGGCCACGCCGCCGACGAAGCGAACCCGCGCCCCTGCCGTGAGCCGTGTCGCGTGGCGACGCAGGACGCCCTCGTGGGTCCCGCGGCCGACGAGCAGGAACTGAACATCGCGATGCCCTGCGGCGACACGCTCGAAGACGTCGACGAGGAACTGCAGGTTCTTTTCCCGGTCGAGCCGCCCCACGTACAGGAGGAGGGGCGCTGCGGGGAGACCCAGGCTCGCACGCGCGGCCTTGCGATCACCGGGCCGAAACCGGTCGAGGTCCACGCCGGTCGGCAGGACCTCGATCGGCCGCCGGACCCCCTGGGCGCGCAGTCGGTCAGCCAGCCCGGTGGACGGCGCGATGACCAGATCCGCGGTGTTCGCGAACCGCGTGCTCCACGCCACGGCGCGGCGGGCCACGAGCGGCCGGGGAAGCGGGACGTAGTGCGCGTACTTGTCGTAGAGCGTGTGATGGGTGAACACCAGCGGTCGTCTCAGCCGTCGCGCGAGACGGCGGGCGGTCCCGCCCAACAGGAACGGATGGTGGGCGTGGAAGATGTCTAGATCGAGCGCCTCGAGCCGTCGCGCAAGCGCCGGCAGGACAGGAAATGGGAGGGAGAAGTCGGGATAGGTCGGGGCCGGCACGGCCGGAACCCGCAGCACCCTCGCGGTTGGGTCGGAAGCCCCCGTCATCTCCGGTGCGATGACGAAGGCCTCGTGGCCGAGCGACTCGAGGGTCGTGCGGACCGTCTCGACGGCGGTCGAGACGCCCCCGACCATGGGGAAGTAGTTATTGGTGAAGAGGCCGACCCGCAAGGGTCTGGTGCCGGCGGTGGTTACAGCTTGTACTTGCCGAAATCCTCCGGCTTGAGGTTCTCGAGCCACTCCTTGAGCTTCTCCTGGTCGTCCGCCTCCTTGGGCGCGACCTCCACGCTCTTGGCCCGCTTCACGACGTCCTCATCCACGAAGATCGGCGCGCCCACGCGAAGCGCCAGCGCGATGGCGTCCGAGGGACGCGAGTCCACGGTGATCTCTTCGTCACCCAGCCGGAGATGGATCAAGGCGAAGAAAGTGTTGTCACGCAGGTCGTTGACCACGATCTTCTCGACCTTCGCCTCGACGGACTCCAGGAGGTTCTTGATGAGATCGTGGGTCATCGGACGCGGGGTGGAGATCTTCTCGAGCTCAAGGGCGATCGCGTTGGCCTCGAAGATGCCGACCCAGATGGGGAGCGACCGCCGCTCCTCTTCGTCCCGGAGGATGATGATGGGCATGTTCGATACCGGGTCCAGGGCGAGGCCCCGAACCTTCATCTCAACCCACATGGTCTCTCCTCCTTGCCCCGCGACCCGACGCGCTTACCTCGGCAGTGCTCTTACCGACGGGGACCAGTGTGGCCTCTGATCATCGTACCTACGTGGGTGGAATTTCGGCATAGGATTTGAGCACTTTCGGAGTACGCCCCCACACTACCATCCGCGCGGAACGTTGTCAATCAACGAGCGCCCGAACAGCCGTAAAAACGCTGCTCCCCTGGCGGCGACGCCACCAGGGGAGCCCGACAATCGGGAGAGGCTCCGGGCCTACGTCCGCGCCGGAGTCCTGGAGGGCCGCCCCTTCTTGGCGTTCCCGTTCCAGAGGAGGGGCGGCTTGACCTCGAAGCGGGCCTCGAGGCGCGCGCGGCGCTCCTTCCAGCCCTCTTGGTACTCGAGTTCGTCTTCGTGCAGGGTCGCCGGTTGCTTGATGCCGTGCGCCGTGCGGAACTGAGCCGCCAGTTCGGACGCGCGCTGGCGCACCCAGTCCCAGGGCGTGCCGAGAGCGAACTGGTCGGAGATGGCGCCGATGCGCCCGGTGTTCAGGTTCACCGAGAGCGTGACGCATGAGAGGATGGGGCCGGACCAGTAGGAGGTCTGCCAGTTAATCGGGACTGGCAGGATGTGAAGGTTGTGGCTGCCGCGGCAGTCACCGGCCACCATCGGGCATGTGGCCCAGGGCGACGTCAGCTCGCCGGGCGCCGGCCAGTCCCCCTGTGCGAACGCCAGCAGCACCGGGTCGTCCTTGCCGCCGTAGGTGAAACCTTTCTTGGTCTTGATGTTGTGGAGCCGCTCGGCGGAGACGACATAACCGAGCTGCGCCTTCTCACCCCGCTCCTCCCGCGTCCAGATGCGCGCGACCACGAAGCGGGACGCGCGGGTGAGCCCCTCGATGTCGTAGAGGTCCTCCGGAGCCCGCAGCGTGATCACCTTCTCCTGCAGGCCCTTGGCCAGCTCCTCCATCTTGCCGTCGAGTGCCCGCTGATCCTTCGGGTGCACGCCCGCTTCGATGGCCTGCGCCTTGGTGTCGAGGTCCACGATTTCGAAGATGTACCCGCGCTTCATCTTGGACGCGGCGATCACCAGGCCGCTGTTGAAGCGAGGCAGCATGTACGCCCCGGTGGCGTAGTAGTTGAAGGCCATCGGCTCGGTCTTGTCCGCAAAGGACAGCACGACGGTCTGCGAGGGGTTCTCGGGCCGGACCGGGAGGGGCAGGACGACGGTGGCCGGCCCTGCCCCGCGGAGATTCCCGGTGAAGGCGTCGGCGATGAGGTCCTGACCCGGACCGTAGAGGCCGAGCTCGGTCGCCTTCGCCGCCCCTTCCGAAAACGCATCCCACAAGAGCTCGTCGACGACCTCCATGGGCACCTTCTCCGACATGATGCCCGTAACTCCGACATCATCGCCGGTGTGCGTCACGATCAAGGACGTGAAGATGGGGTGGCCTTGGTAGCTGTTGTTGTCGAGCACGAACCGCGCGATGACGCCCTTGACCTCCTCCGAAGCGACGACGTGGCCGCCCACCCCGCCCACGTCGGCCTTGGTCGCCTTGATGAATCGTTGGATCAGCTCGGGTTTCTTTGCGAAGACGTGAGCCTTGTAGGAGAAGATGTTCGGGACGTTCGTGACCGGGATCTTCTCGGTGGTCGTCTGGGGGAAGTCCTGGAGATTCTCGCGTGACTGGTGATAGTCGCTGAGCGGAACTCTGCGCCCACTCCCGTTGGACCCGTACCGTTTCTGCCCCATGAGGTCGCCTCCGTCCCGAAAGGGTGGATCCGGCACGCGCACGCGACCAGGTGAAAACGCTAACCCCCATCTACCCTAGCCTGTTAGAATCTCGTGTGTCAAGAAAAAAGCTGCGACCCTTGCAATTTCTTGCAGCACCCGCTCTTGCGAACGACCGAGGAGGAGGACGATGCCAGGACGGCAAGGGGTCGGCCAGGACGAGCTCCGCCAGATGGTCCGCTGCGTCCAGCTCTACTACCGCGCGCAGCGGCACCAGAACGAGATCGCACGGGAGCTCGGCATGTCCACCTCCAAGGTCTCCCGCCTCCTCAAGCGGGCGTTCACCGAGGGCATGGTCCGCGTGGAGATCGAGCTGCCGAAGCGGCCCCGGCTGGAAGCCGCCCTCGTGGAGCGCTTTCACCTCCGCGACGCCGTGGTGATCCCGCTCGGGGAGCCCCGCGACATCAAGGAGGACCTGGGGGTCGCCGCCGCGCGCTACTTCGAGAAGGTGGCGGCCGACGGGGTCCGCGTGGGCCTCTCGTGCGGGTACACGCTCTACTGCGTGATCCGGGCGCTCCGAGAGCGGCGCTTCCGCGATCTCGAGGTCTACCCCCTGTCGGCCGAGAGCACGCTCCAGCTCGTCGACCTCTTCCCCAACACGCTCGTGGGCATGATGGCGGCCAAGTACCGGCCCCACGTCCGCGCCTACGCGCTCCCGGGCCAGGTCCTCGGCTCGCTCGCGGAGATCCAGCGCGAGCGTCGCCGCCTCCTCCGCAGGGGCGAGGTCCGGCGGATCTACGACGCCGCGAGCGATGTGGACATCGCGCTGGTGGGGATCGGCCTCATCGGAGAAGCCACCGCCGGCTTCTGCTCGCTGGCCGAGTTCTACGGGGTGAGCGTCCGGCGCTTGCGCGCCCTCGGCGTCGTCGGGGAGATCAACTACCACCCATTTGACAAGAACGGGACGGTCGTCGATCGAAGGGAGCTCCGGCCGCTGACCCAGCGGGTGCTGGCCGTGACCCCCGCCCGCCTGCGGGAGCTGTCCGCCGAGTACGGCAAGCTGGTCATCGCGGTGGCCGGGGGACCCGACAAGCGGGAAGCAATCCTGGGCGCCACGCGGGGGCGCTTCGCCAACGTCCTGATCACCGACGAGGACACCGCCGCCGCCCTCCTTCACTCGGAGGGAGGCTAACGGCCCCCTCCGAGGTTTCGCTCAGAGGGCTTCCTCGAAGACCCCCATCCGGCGGAACTTCGCGTAGCGGCGCTGGACCAGCTCGTCCCCGCTGAGCCCGCGCAGTTCGGCGAGCGCCGAGCGAAGCACCCCGCGCACTTCCTCCGCAGCCTTCTCCCAGTTCCGGTGCGCCCCGCCCGGCGGCTCCGGGATCATCGCGTCGATGACGCCAAGCTTCAGGAGATCCGGAGCCGTGATCCGCAGGACCTCGGCGGCCTCCCGCGCGCGCTTGGCGTCTTCCCACAGGATCGCCGCGCAGCCCTCCGGGGAGATGACGGAGTAGATCGCGTGCTCAAGCATGAACACGCGGTCCGCCACGCCGAGGGCAAGCGCCCCGCCACTCCCCCCTTCCCCGGTGACCACCGCGACGATCGGCGTCCGGAGGCCCGCCATCTCGCGGAGATTCCGCGCGATCGCCTCCGCCTGCCCCCGCTCCTCGGCGCCGATGCCCGGATACGCCCCGGGCGTGTCGATCAACGTGATGATCGGCTTGCCGAACTTCCCGCCGAGCTGCATGAGCCGGAGCGCCTTGCGGTACCCCTCCGGATGCGGCATGCCGAAGTTCCGGAAGAGCTTGTCGCGCGTCTCACGGCCCTTCTGGTGGCCGATGACGACGACGGAGCGTTCCTCGAAGCGCCCGAGCCCGCCGACGATCGCGCGGTCGTCCCCGAATAGTCGGTCGCCGTGGAGCTCGACGAAGTCGTCAATGAGGAGCCGGATGAAGTCGAGCGTGTAGGGGCGGCGCGGGTGACGGGCCAGCTGCACCCGTTGCCACGCCGTCAGACGTCCGAAGACCTTGCGCTGGAGCCGCCGCAGGCGCTCCTCCAACTCAAGAGCCTCCGGCGCAGCCTCCGGCCGCTCCGACCGGCGGAGCGTCGCGATGCGCGCTTCCAGCTCGATCAGCGGCTTCTCAAAGTCGAGCGCGTCGCTCATGGCGAGCTATTCGACGCGGACCCTCCGGCCTCCCAGAAGGCCCTCGACCGCCGCAGCGAAGGGCGGCGATGGCCGCACCGAGACCGTGCGGGACCGCACCACCACTTCGGCGCCGCCCACCTCCAGGTGCACGTGGACCGGGACGGGCCCCGGGTGCGCGTCGCAGATCGCCCGCAGGGCCTGCAGCGTCTCCCTCGTGGCGGTGGCGATCCACACCCGACACGCCGACGGGGCCGACGCCCCGGCGCCCTCCTCGCCCCGCAGCGGCCGGATGTCCTCCGCGAGGAGCTTCCGCGCCGTCGTGCTCCCTTCGACCCGCCCGCGGACGAGAAGCGGCACCCCGCTTCGCAGATGCACCCCGCTCTGCCGGAACGTCTCCGGGAACACCGTGAGTTCCACGCTCCCGTCCATGTCCTCGAGCGTGACGAACGCCATCCGGTCGCCGTTCTTGGTGTTGATCTCCCGCATCGGGCCCACCAGCCCGCAGACCAGGACCCGCGCGCCGTCCTCGCGGCTCGCGAGATCGCCCGTGCCAATGGCGCCCAGCTGAACCGCCCGGTCCCAGACGCGCTTGAGCGGGTGCCCGGAGAGGTAGAATCCGAGCACCTC
>CAZDYT010000025.1:6961-16328 GCA_964509395.1 uncultured bacterium | reverse complement strand
CAAGAAGACCCTCGCCTGGGAGATCGCCGAGCAGTCGGGCTTCCGAATCCCGGACGTCGTCGTCCTCCCGGTCGCGGTCGGCGAGGCGTTCATCTCCGCCTGGCGCGGCTTCCGCGAGATGCACGCCCTCGGCTGGACCGAGCGCCTGCCGCTCATGGTGGCGGCCCAGTCGGCCAAGGCGAACCCGATCGTCCGCGCCTTCCGGTCGGGTGGGCCCCTCACGCCGGTCAAGCTCTCCTATACGGTCGCCGAGGGCCTCGCGTGCGGCGACCCGGCCGCGAAGGGCGAGTGGGTGCTCCGGATCCTACGCGAGTCGAAGGGGCTGACGACCGACGTGGAGGACGACGCGATTCTGGAGACCCAACGGCTGCTCGCGCGGACGGAAGGGCTCTACGCGGGGCCGACGGGGGTCGGCACGCTCGCCGCGCTCCGCCGGCTGCTCGCCGAGGGGGCCGTCGACCCGGACCAGACCCTCTGCTGCGTGATCAGCGAGACCGGGCTCAAGACCGAGGCGCCGGTGGCCTCGCGCACGGGCGAGGCGCTCACGTACGAGCGGCTGGTCGCCTTGGTCCGCGAGCGCCTCGCCAGCTAGACCCCCCCGGAGGGGGGCCGGACCTCCCCCGAGGAGGGGTTGCGCCGGCCGGCTACCCGCGAAGCGGGTGGGCGCTCGGAGCGGAACACCTCGAGGCCATGGACATCGTCGACGTCCACACCCACACCTATCCGCGTGCCGAGATCGGGCGCCAGGCGATGCAGGGCGAAGGCTGGTCGCCGTACGCGGGGACCGTGCCCGAGCTGCGCGCGGCGATGACCCGAGGCGGGATCACCACCGCCGTCATGGCCAACCTCACGCCGATCCCCGAGATGCGCGACGCCGCCCTCGGGCGACTGCCGTCCACCCTGTCCCAGGCCGAGCGCGCCGAGGCCGAGGCACGCCTCCGCGAAGAGCTGCGCGGTCGGCTCGTGCGCCGCAACCGATGGACCCTGGAGGTGGCCGCGTCGGACCCGGCCCTGATCCCGTTCGTGAGCCTCGATCCGACGGTGATGACGCCGGCCGAGATGCGCGACGAGCTGGAGGCGTGCGCCGAGGCCGGGGCCCGCGGCGTGAAGCTCCACCCGATCGTGCAGCGCCTCCCCCCGGGCACGACCGCGCTCTGGCCCGTGTACGAGCTCTGCCAGGACCTCGGGCTCCCCGCCCTCTTCCACTCGGGCTTCCTCGGGCGAAGCCCGTGGAACGCGCTCGCCCGACCGAGCGCGTTCGCGGATGTGCTGGAGGCGTTCCCCCACCTGCGGGTCGTCCTCGCCCACCTCGGGCGTGGGTACTTCGAGGAGGCGGTCGCCCTGGCCGAGCGCTTCCCGCAGGTGCGCTTCGACACCTGCGCGGTCATCACGGCAGCGGACGTGCCCTGGCGACTCGGCGACGCGGAGGCGGCGGCGCTGCTCAGGCGCTTGGGCCCCGGGCGCGTGTGCTTCGGGTCGGATTATCCGTGGTTCGACCCGGCCTCGGATGCGGCGCGCGTCGCGGTCCTGCCCGGGCTCACCGAGGGGGAGCGCGCGGCCATCCTCGGCGACACCGCCCGCCGCCTCCTCGAGTGATCCCGGAAGGGCGGCGAGGCCCCCTTCCGAAACCTCAGCGGAAGTAGGCCTCGATGCGGAGGAAGACCTCGTAGACGAGCCGGACATCGCCGAGGCAGTACGCCTCGATCTCCGCGATGCGGCCGGCCTTCCAGAGGCCGAAGACCTGCGAGCCCTCCATCCCGGCCGGCGACTTCGAGAGCCCGAGCAGCTCCGCGACGATGTCCAGCCGCACGGAGTCCGCCCGCTCCCAGTTCGACAAGGCCCGCATGACGTCGAAGTGGCTCTCGAGCGCGAAGGGGCGCATCGGCAGCCCTGTGGTGGGGGCGACGCCGAGGTAGATCGACCGTCGGATCAGGAACGGCACGTCGAACGCGAGACCGTTGTAGGTGACGAAGCACCAATCCCGGTGGTCGCGCACCGCCTCCCAGAAGCCCTCCAGGATCGGCCGCTCGTCGGCCACCCGACGCGCGGCCAGCGCCTTCGTCTCGAGCTCGCCCCGCCCCCGCGCATCGTGCCCCATCCCGATGCAGACCACGTGGCCGAACTCGGGCCGGAGCGCCATGTAGCGCTCGATCCGCTCGCGCACCGGCGCGACCGCCGCCCCATCCGCCGCCGCGAGGTACTCGTCCAGCGACAGCGGCTCCGCCGCCCCCGGCTCCCGGCGAAGCGCCCGCTCCCAGACATACTCCTGGATCTTCCGCGGCTCACCCCGGAGGTCCCGGGGGATGGTCTCGATGTCCAGAACGAAGTTCACGCGCGGGGCGCCGCCGCCACGAAGGCGCGGTTCTTCCCGTCCCGCTTCGCGGCGTACATCGCGGCATCCGCGGCGGCGATCGCCGCCCGGGCGGACGCCGGGGCCGCATGGAAGACGACCCCGCCCACGCTGGCCGTCACGCGCGGGAGGTCGGCGGGCAACGGCGCCCCGGCGATGAGGCCCACCAGCTTGGCGGCGTATCGGCGCACCATCTCCGGAGACGCCTCGGGCAGGACGACCGCGAACTCGTCCCCGCCGAGGCGCGTGGGCACGTCGGTCGCGCGGCAATTCTCCCGGAGGATCCGCCCGACGATCTGCAGCACGAGGTCGCCGGCGAGGTGTCCCGCGGTGTCGTTCACGCCCTTGAACCCGTCGAGGTCCACCAGGAGCAGGCCGAACGGCCGCCCGTACCGGCGGCAACGGGCGATCTCCCGCTCCAGGGCCTCGTCGAGGTACCGGGAGTTCCAGAGGCGTGTGAGGCGGTCCCGGAGGGCCGAGTCCCGCTCCCGGACGACCGTCGCGGCCAGCGCGTCCTCCGTTCTCAGGAGGCGCCCGATGGCCGCCCGGAACGTGCTCACGCCGGCGGCGAGGGTCACCAGCACGCCGAGCCGGAGGAGGCTCGGCCACCACGGGAAGACCGCCGGCCACGAACCGTCGCGCAGCTCGGTGGCTGCGGTCCAGCAGAGTGCCGCGAGGAGCACCGTGCTCCACCGCCCGGGGGCGCCGAAGCGCCAGCTGGTGACCACCACGACACCCATGTTCGCGAGCGCCACGGCCACCTCGCCGGCCGTCCGCGCGTCCAGCGCCGCGACGAGAAGCGCAGCCGCCAGCACCCCGGCGAGCCCGAGCCGCACGACGAGGCGCTCGAGGTGGCGCGCGATGCTCTCGACCGGCTCGCCGACCCGCGGCTCCCGCTCGCGCACGCGGAGACGCCCGAGGCGACCCTTCGCCATGGGTGGCACAGGGCTCAGACCCGGTACCAGCGCAGCTCCTCGGCGACGGCCGCGGGTCCCCCGAAGGCCGCACGGGCCTCGGCGACGTGCGCCGCGAGGGCCCGATGGTGCGCATACCCGACATGGGTCAGGAGGAGCCGGCGGGCCCGGGCCTGGCGGGCGACCTCTCCCGCCTCGCGCGCGGTGGAGTGCCACTGGGTCGGGTCGGGCTCGAGGAACGTCGCCTCGTGGATCAGCACCGTGGCGTCCCGGGCGAGGGTGGCCACCGCGCCGCACGGCCGCGTATCGGAGGAGTAGACGAGGCTGCGCCCGCCGGCATCCACGCGGACCGCGAGGTTCGGCATCCGACCGTGCTCGTTCGGCGACGCCGTCAGGACGAGGTCGGCCGTCGCGAAGACCTCGACGCCCTCGCGCGGCTCGACGCCCAGCACGCGCACGTCCAGCCCCTCGCGGCCGAGGAAGTCGAAGAGCTTGAGCAGCGCGCGGACGAGGTCCACGTGCTCGACCCGGCAGTACACCGGGAGCGGCGTGCGGCGGCCCAGGATGAGCAGGTTCTGGACGAGCGCCGGGAGGCCGTACACGTGGTCCGGATGGGTGTGGGTGATGACGACCGCGCTCAGCCCGACCGGGTCGACGCCGAGGCGCCGGAGCTTCTGGACCGGGCTCCCGCCGGCGTCCACCAGGCAGAGGGTCCCGCCCGTCCGAACCACGAGCGCCGTCGTATCCCGCTCCGCGGAGGGAACCGCCCCCGAGGTCCCGAGGCAGGCGAAGGCAAGCCGGGGGGGACTGGGCGCTCCTGGCACTCGGGGCCGCTGCCGCGGCCGGGACCGCGGGCGGGCGACCCCCGCGGGCGCGCGCCGCTGCCGCCTGATGCCTCGGGGGCCCACGGCTCGCCGCATCGCGGAAGATTCCAATCAGGCGGAGCGGCGGCGGAGGAGGATCGGGACGCCGACCCCGGCGATCACGACCGCGATCACGCTCACCAGCTGCGCCACCCGAAGCGGGCCGAGCATGAGGCTGTCCATCCGCAGCCCTTCGATCCAGAATCGCCCGAGCGAATAGAGCCCGAGGTACGCGAGGAAGACGGCGCCCGGCGCGCGCTGGAGGCGCCGGCGCAGCGCGACCACGAGGACGACGAAGACCGCGAGATCCCAGAGCGACTCGTAGAGGAACGTCGGGTGGAAGTACTCCGCCTCGATCAGCGGGGGCGGGCGGTGGGGCTGCGAGATGTAGAGCTTCCACGGCAGGTCCGTGGGCCGGCCGAAGGCCTCCTCGTTGAAGAAGTTCCCCCAGCGGCCGATGGCCTGCCCGAGGGCCAGGTACGGGGCGACGATGTCCAGGTACGTGAGGAGCGGCAGGCGGTGCGACGCCACGTAGACGCCCCCCGCGATCAACCCGCCGATGAGGCCGCCGTGGATGGCGAGCCCCCCTTCCCACACCGCGAAGGTCCGCCACCAGGGTTGCGTCTCATAGTAGTCCAGGTTGAAGAGCACGTAGTAGAGCCGGGCGCCGATCAGGCCGCCGATGATCGCGACCTCCGCCGCCTTGAGGAGCTCCTCGGCCCGTTCCCCGCGCCGGGTGGCGTCCCGGAACGCGAGCCAGAGGCCCAACGCGATGGCCGAGGCCATGAGGATGCCATACCAGCGGATCGAGATCTGGAGGACGCCGACGATCGGCAGGTCGGCGGGCAACCGGAGGGAGAACGCGATGGGACCCGGCGAGCGGAACACCAATGACTAGCGCCGTGGCCGATCCCCGTCGCATCGACCATCTCGGCCGTGACGCGCTCGGCCTGCGGCCTCGCGGACGTCCCGGCCTCTGGGCGTCCTCGGCCGTCGACAGGCCTCCCAGAAGGGAGCGACGCCCCGGAGGCCGTAGGCCGGAGGCGTCGCGACCAGATGGTCCATGGCGGCATACGCCTCGGCCCGCCTCCTCCCTGCGTCCTGGGGCTGCTCGGGTCTCGACCACGGCCCGAGGCGGTTGGGCGATGAAAGTTGGCTCATTGACCACGAGGTTGGTGGTTCAAGGACCCTAGCCCTGCAGCACCCTGGTCTGACCCTCCTCGGGTCGGGTTTGGCTTCTTATACCGGAGGGAGATTCACGCTGTCAAACGAAAAGGCCTCGACGCGCGAGCCCGGAGCGCGGCGACGCGGGCCGGAAAGGCCCAAAGATGTTGACATCGGCGCGACCCCGTGCGTATGATGGCGTGGAGTGTCCAACGGGCTTCGGCACGCCTTTGTTCGTTAACCCGACCGGTGGAGTGAGTGAGGGTTGAGCGGCCTCCTGAACCTTAGCTACCTCGGGAGCTTCGGCGAGCTCGTCGCCAACGCTGGGCTGATCGCGAAGTTCGTCCTGCTGGTCCTCTTTGTGCTCTCCGTCGTCTGCTGGGCGATCATCTTCCACAAGGCGATGCAGTTCCGGGCGGTCCGTCGTGAGACCGCGCGCTTCCTCAAGGTCTACCGCGAGTCGCGGCGCTTCGCGGTCGTCGCGGGCGGTGCCAAACGCCTGCGCGCGAGCCCGCTGGCGCGCCTCTACCTGGGCGCATATCAGGAGCTCGGCGGCACGGGCAACCCGCTGCCCGATCTCATGGATGGCCCGCCGGACGAAGGCGAGGACGGCATCGCTACCGAGCGGCTCGAGTCCGTCCAGCGGGCGATGCGGCGAGTCCAATCCTCCGAGATCGAGCGCATGGAGGGCTATCTGGCGTTCCTGGCCACCACGGCGAGCTCTGGGCCGTTCATCGGCCTCTTCGGCACCGTGTGGGGCATCATGACGTCGTTCCACTCGATCGGATCGCAGGGATCGGCAAGCCTCGCCGTCGTCGCGCCGGGCATCGCGGAGGCCCTGATCGCCACCGCCGCCGGGTTGGCCGCGGCGATCCCCGCGGTCGTCGGGTACAACTACTTCGTCGGCAAGGTCCGCCACTGGGCGACCGAGATGGAGAACTTCGGGCTCGAGCTGGCGAACCTGCTCGAGCGCCGACTCCTCCGGGCGACGGTGAAGTCGCTCAAGAATGGCTATTAGGGTCGATGCGGGAGCCGACGGCGGCACCCGCGTCCGCAGTTCCCTGGCCGAGATCAACGTCATCCCGCTGGTCGACGTGGTGCTGGTGCTCCTCCTCATCTTCATGCTCACCGCCCCCATGATGTACCGGGGCATCGACGTGAACCTGCCGAAGACCGCCAGCAAGCCGACCGCCATCGAGGAGCGGCTCGTCCTCACGATCACCAAGGATCGGCTGCTCTTTCTCAACGACCGCGCGCTCCCGCTTGTGACGCTGGAGCCGCGCCTCCGCGAGTTCTTCCGCGACCGGGCTGACAAGACGCTCTTCATCAAGGCCGACAAAGACCTCGCATACGGCTACGTGGTCGAGACCATGGATCGCGTCCGGCGCGCGGGCATCGAGCGCGTAGGGATGGTGACCGAGCCGCTTCCGAAGCGCGAATGATGCGGGCTCGGACGCGCGATGGCCTACCGAGTCCCCCGCCGCTTCATCGTCCCGCCGAACGAGCCTCCGCCGTACGGGCTTCTCCTGCTCTCGTTCCTGGGGCATGCGTTCTTTCTACTCATGACCGCCGCGCTGTCGGCCTACGTCAACGCACAGGCGCACCAGTCGAAGATCTACATCGTCAACCTGGTGCCGCCCGCGACCCCGATGGGCAGCCCGACGCCCCGGGTCGTCGAGGCCCCGCCGAAGGTGCCGGTGCGCACGCCGCCCAAGCCCGAGAAGACCGAGGCCCCGCGACCGAAGGAGCCTCCGCCGCCCAAGCGGGAGAAAGCCCCCGAGAAGGCGGACCTCCCGCCGCCCAAGCGGGAGAAGCCGGCGGAGCCGGTAGCCCGGCCGACCGAACTGGCGCTGCCGCGCAAGGTGGAGAAGGAAACGCCCGCGCTCGACAGGCCCGGCACGCGCGAGCGGCTCGAGCGGCTGATCGAGCGGACACCTCCGCCGCCCGCGACGCCGCCGCCCCCGCCGCGGGTCCCGGAACCGTCACGCGTCACGCCGCCGCAGGCGCCGCCCCCCGCGCTGCCCGCCGTGGCGGCAGTCCGGCCGGGCGTGGAGCCCATGCGGCTCGGGCGTCCCGACGCGACCGTCCCGACGACGGGGAGCATCAGCCTCGACGTCAGCGATTTCCCGTTCACCTACTATCTCCGACAAATCCAGGCGAAGATCAGCGAGCGGTGGGCGCCGCCCCGCGCCGCGGTGGCCGGCGGGGAAAAGGTGGTCGTCCTGTTCGAGATCGGGCGGGACGGCCAGATCAAGGAACCCTCGATCGAGCGGAGCTCGGGGAACGCGATCTACGATCAGTCGGCCCTCCGCGCGGTCGTGGATGCGAGTCCGTTCCCCCCGCTGCCCCGCGATTTCGCGCACCCATCCCTCAAGGTGCACTTCGGGTTCGAGTTCAAGCTCGAGCAGGGATAGGGCGGTGAAACGTACCGTCGGGAGCCTGATGCTTTCGGGGCTCGTCATCGGACTCAGCCTGCTGCCTCCATCCATCCTGACGCCGCCGTCCCACTCCCAGGGGGTGGACGTCTTCCTCAACGTCACGCAGGGAGGCGCGAAGAAGCTCGGCATCGCGATCCCCGAGTTCACGCGACTCAGGCCCGCGCCGGACGACGGGAACTTCAGCCGTGCCCTGCCCGAGATCATCGGGAACGACCTCCGGTTCTCCGCGCTCTTCACGGTGGTGGCGAACGAACCGCCGCTGCCGGTGGACGCGGAGACGCTGAAGAAGAGGCTGGCGGACCTGGCGGCGGCCGGGGCCCACGCCGCGATGCAGGGCTTCCTCTCGATCGCGGGCCAGCGCGTCACGGTGGAGTTTCGGCTTTACGACCTCACGAACCCGGAGTTCCGCCCGATCACGTCCAAGAGCTTCTGGGCGGAGCCCCTGCGCGAGCATCGGCGTCTCGCCCACCGGATCGCGGACGAGATCGTCTATCAGTTCACCGGCGAGCGCGGGATCGCCGAGACGAAGATCGCCTACGTGACACGGGTTGGCTCGAACAAAGAGATCGCGATGCTCGATTACGACGGGTTCAACCAGATCGTGCTCACCGACCTCCGGAGCATCTCGCTCTCGCCGGTCTGGAGCCCCGTCGACGCGTCGATCGCCTTCACCTCCTTCTTCAAGGGCTATCCCTACCTCTTCCAGCTCTACCCCTTCAACCCGCGCCGACGCGAGCCGGGGCTCCTGTCGGCCTGGCCCGGGATCAACTCGGCGGCAGCCTGGTCCCCTGACGGGAAGGCCGTGGCGATCACGCTCTCGAAGGACGGCAACCCCGAGATCTACACGCTGCGTGTCGGGATGTCCGACTTCCGGCGGCTCACGAACAACCGCGCCATCGATACCGATCCGACGTGGTCACCGACCGGCCGCGAGATCGCCTTCTCCTCCGACCGCATGGGCGCGCCGCAGGTCTGGATCATGGACGCCGAAGGAGCGAACCCGCGCCGGCTCACGACGGGCAACTACGACACGCAGCCACGGTGGTCGCCCCGCGGCGACACCATCGTCTTTACCCGCCGGACGTCCGGCGGATTCGACCTCTGGGGGATCGCCCCGGACGGCGGTAACGAGCGACCGCTCACGCACGGATCGGGAGACAATGAGAGCGCCGCCTGGGCCCCGAACGGACGCCACATCGTCTTTTCGTCCGCCCGAGGTGCGCGTTCACAGATCTACACTATGTTGGCAGACGGATCGGAGCAGCAACCCCTCACGCGGGACCGAGGAGAGGCCTCGAGCCCCAGCTGGTCCCCGCGACCGCAGTGAGGCGACCATGCGGCCCGACGGGGGAAAGGAGCGTGGTATGAACGGGAAACCTTGGCAGATGACTCTCACAGTGGCTCTGCTCTTCGGGGCGTCGGTCCTGCTGGCCGGGTGCCCGAAGAAGCCAGCCCCGGCGATGGGAACAGGTCCCGGCGGTGCCGCCGGGCCCGGCATGGCCGGCACGACCGGCAGTGGACTGGGGGGCGGCGTGGGTGGCGCAGGCGGCGGAGCCACGAGCATGAGCCCGGGCACCATCGGCAGCGGTCCGGGTGGCGGGATGGGCGGCGCGGCGGCCGGGACCGGACCCGCGGCCT
>CAZDYT010000025.1:0-6951 GCA_964509395.1 uncultured bacterium | reverse complement strand
GCGTGAGCGGCCCCGGCGGGGCGGGCCCCGGCGGGGCGGGCCCCGGCATTGCGGGCGCCACGGGCACGACGATTCCCGCGCTCCCCTCGCCGAAGGAGTTCATCGAGACCTCGGCGCTGCGGGATGTTCACTTCGACTTCGACAAGTACGAGGTCCTGCCGCCGGACAAGCCGATCCTGGAAGACAACGCCACATGGCTCAAGGCGAACCCGAACGCGCTGCTCCTGATCGAAGGGCACGCCGATGAGCGCGGGACCAACGAATACAACCTGGCGCTCGGGGAACGCCGCGCGAAGGCCACGCGGGACTTCCTGGTCTCGCTCGGCGTCGAGGCCGGCCGCATGACCGTCATCAGCTACGGCGAGGAGCGTCCGACTTGCACCGAGCGGACGGAGGCCTGCTGGGCGCAAAACCGCCGCGCCCACTTCCTCGTCAAGCAGTAACCCGCTGCCGTGAGGGGGTGGCGATGGGCTCTCGGCGCGGTCGCGTTGGCGATCCTCACCGCGTGCGCCGTCCAAGAGCCCACCCCCCTTCTGCGTGAGGACTTCGCCCGCCTCCGGACCGACCTCGCGCGGATCGAGCAGGCGATCCAGCGGAGCCAGGCCGAGATCAAGGCCGATCTCCAGCGGGTCGACCGCCAGTCCGCGCAGACCCTGACGGAAATCCAGCGCAGCATCGCGCAACTCGGCACCCGCCTCGACGATCTCGGCCGGGATGCCGCGCAGCTTCAGGGCCGGGTGGATGAGCTGCGGCGGCGCGTGGACATGCTGGCCCTCCAGTTCGAGGTCGCCGGGCCGCCCCCTGCCGGCGCCGGTCCCGCGGCCCGGCCCGCCCCAGGTCCCGCCCCGCCGGCCGAAGCCGGCCGGCCGACCCCACCGCCCACGCCGCCGGGACCCACTGCCCCAGGGTCGGCTCCGCCCTCGGCGCTCGCGCCCCCGCCCGGCGCGGCCCGGCAGGCCGCGGACCTCTACCAGACGGCGTACCTCGACTACACCCGCGGCAACTACAACCTCGCGATCGCCGGGTTCAAGGAGTTCATCCGCCTCTACCCCGAGACGGATCTCGCCGAGAAGGCGCAGTACTGGATCGGCGAATCGCACTACAGCCTCGCGCGGGGCCTCCGTACGCGCGGCGACCGGGCTCGAGCCACGCAGGAGTTCGAGCGGGCAGTCCAGGAGTTTCGCCGCGTCCTCGTCAACTACCCGCGGGGCGACCGCGTGGCGACTGCACTCTACAAAGAGGCCCTGGCGCTCCTCGAGCTCCAGCAGCCGGCACTGGCCGAGGCGCGCCTGCAGTTCCTCGTGGACCAATTCCCCTCGACCGAAGAGGCCGCGAAGGCCAAGGAAGAACTCGCCAAGCTGCGACGGCCCTGACTCTTCGGAGGAGGGCTCCGCCCCGTTCCGAGTCCAGGCCCGGATGATCTCGCAACAACGGCCCCGAGGGATTCCCCGGGGCCGTCATTCGGGAAGCCGCTGGGCCGTCGGCTGTCAGATTCCCGTTCGCTCCAGCCCGAACACCCAGACGACCGTCACCTCGGTCTCCGGATTCATGAAGACCATCACCGAGGAGTCCGGGACCGCTGTCTCCACCGACTGAACCACCACCGCCCGCGTGACCCGGCCCTCGGAGGGCGCGGAGGGCGCGAGGCTTCCCGCGACCCGGGGCCCCTCGGAGACCGGCGCCCGTTGCCACGGGGCCAGCACGGCGATGAGGGCCAGCGCCGCCGCCGCGGCCGACGCGAGGACAAATCGGGGAGCCGCGAAGATGGCCTCCCACCCCCGGCGCGAGGCCGGCTCGCGGGCCGCCGCCATCCGGGCTCGCACCTGAGGCCAGAACGCGTCCCAGACGGCCTGCGGCGGCTCCGGCGCCTCCACCGTCAACGCCGCCCGGAGCCGGGCCAGCTCAGCCAGCTCGGCGGCGCAATCAGGGCACCGCTCGAGGTGGGCCGCCGTCCGGAGCCGGGCCGCAGGACCCAGCTCCCCGTCCTGGAACGCGCCGAGACGCCGTCGGGTGAGCCAGCAGATCATCTTCGCCATGCTCCTGGCCGGTTAGACCACCCGCCCTCCGCCCCTATTCTGGCACATCGCCAGGGGGGCTAGAAGGGTGCGATAGATGGCGAGGGGGCGGTTGCAGAGCGCGGCAGGATCCGCAGCCTATCCGCAACCGCGAGCCTGGCAAGGGTCATCGGGGCAAAGGGCCGCCCCATTCGGCGCGACCATACCCTTAGCCGCCAGCATCCGGGACATCGCCCGGAGGGACAGGCCGGCCCTGGCCAGCTCCTCGATCCTCCGGAGTCGCCGCACCAGTGATCCATGCCGCGATCCACCACACTTGGTTCGAGCGGATTCACTCCTCCGTGGATGGCAACGGGCGTGTTGGCAACCTGCCGCTATTCCGGCCGACCTCGCCGCGTGGAGCGAATCGACCGCGCGATTGAATGGCACGCATCCAAGAGGTCCTCCGCGACCTGGACGAGGAGGTCACACTTCTCAGCACGCGTCTCGGCGGCCTCTCCCGAGCAGTGGAGGCGGACCGGATTCTACGCGAAATCTGAGTCGACGACGTTCACAATTCTGCCGCCATCGACGACAACCATCGACGACAACACAATGACCCGCGCCCAGGTAGCGGACCTCGTCGAGCGGGCGCAGGCATCCCCGACCCTCGTCGAGACGCTTGAGGTTGAAGGGTGCGCTCGGGCCGGCGACTGGGTCTCACACGCAGGTACTGCTCGGCCGCTAGGCCCCCACAGCCGTCACGATGAAGCCGGTTGTGATCCCCGGCCCGCCACACCGGCCCGGGGTCGCGCCCGTCCGTCCACCGGCGTCTCCCGTGCTGCGTCCACCTCGTCCCGCCGCGTCTCCTCGATTGTTTTGTGGGTTTACAGCCTGAACGTGATAAAAGGAACAAGCGCGTTGAACATATCGAAAGGGACGAAATGAAGAGCCGTCGGACCATCACGACCGGGCAGGCGGCCCGCCACTGTGAGGTGTCGGTTCCCACCATCCGCCGATGGATGAGGGAGGGTCGCCTGCGCGGCTTCACCACCGTGGGGCGGCACGTCCGCATCGGCCTGGACGAATTTCGGAGGTTCCTCCGCGAGCACGGCATGCCGCCCTATCCGGCCGGCCCCTCGGAGACGAGGATCCTCATCGCGGACGACGAGCCGGAGGTCATCGGACTCCTCGCGGAGTGCCTCGGCACTGATCCACGCCACCCCAAGCTCGAGACGGCGACGGACGGCTACGAGGTGCTCATCAAGGTCGGCCTCTTCAGGCCCTCCCTCCTGATCCTGGACGTGCACATGCCGCAGCTCGACGGGATCAAGGTGTGCCGGCGCCTCAAGGGGGAGCCGGAGACGCGCGCAATCAAGATCCTCGGCATCACGGGTTACCCGGAAGCGATCCCGCCGCTTATGGAAGCGGGCGCCGATGGCTGCCTTGCGAAGCCGCTCGACTTCGGGCAATTCCGGCAGCAACTCGACCGTCTCCTCCCCTCGGAGGAGGCGTGACGGCGGGACCGATCGCGTGGCGAAATCCCTCGGTATCGCCACGAAGCTCTCCCTCGCGATCGGCCTCCTGGTCACCGTTTCCCTCGGGACCATGAGCCTGGTGGCGGTCGTGGCGAGCCGCCGGAGTCTGCGGGAACAGGTCCAGTCCGCCAACCTGACCGCGGCCACGCTGGCCGCGCGGGCGGTGGAGCACTACATCGCCGATGCGGCGAGCATCATGCGCGAGGCGCCCGGACGGCCGAAGCTCGGCCGGGAGATCCGCAGCGCGAACTGGCCGGAGGCCGCGAAGGTCCTGGAGAACTTCCTCCGGAGCTTCACCCAGTTCGACTACGTCTTCGTCCAGGACCCGCAGGGGATCATCCGGGTCAGGGTGCCGCACGCCGAGACGGTAGGGCAGGACTTCTCGTTCCGGGATTTCTTTCAGGAGGTGGTGCGGACCCGCCGTCTCTACATCTCGGGCGTGTACGTCTCCAAGGCCGCCCGGCGGCCGGTGGTGTCGATCGCGGTGCCGGTGCTCGGCGGCCCGGACGAGGTCAAGGGCGTCATCGTCGGGGCCCTTGCCTTGGGGACGCTGACCGAGTTCGTCTCCACGGTCGGGCACGAGGATCGCGGGCAGGTGTACGTCGTGGACGGCAAGGGACTCCTGATCGCGCAGTCGGGGAGGACGAGAGCCGCCCCGCCGGGGACCGAGGTCAGAGGCCTGCCGATCGTCCAGGCGGTGCTCGCCGGACGGTCGGGGAGCATGGAGTTCGACGAGCCGGGAGGGGGCGAGCGCTTCCTGGGCGCCTACGTCCCGATCGCGCGGCTGGGCTGGGGCGTCGTGGCGGCGCAGCCCGTGTCCGTCGCCTACGCCGCGGGGAACCGCCTCGGCCGGTGGCTGCTCTGGATCTCCGTGGGCTTCGCCGCGGGAGCCGTCATCCTCGGCTGGGGCCTCGCGCGGACCCTCACCGGCCCATTGCTCCGACTGGTCGAGGCGACCGAGAAGCTCGGGGCCGGGGACTTCTCCGTTCGGGTGGCGCCCGAGAGCCGTGACGAGGTCGCGGGGCTGGCCACCGCCCTCAACATGATGGCCGAGCAGCTCCAGCGCTCGTACCAGCGCCTCGAGCAGACGACCCGGGAGGTCGCGGCCCTCAACGAGCAGCTCGAGCAACGGGTGGTCGAGCGCACCAGGCAGCTCGAGACCGCCAACCGGGAGCTGGAGGCGTTCACCTACACCGTCTCCCACGACCTGAAGGCGCCCCTGCGCGGCCTGGAGGGATTCGCCCGCGCCCTCCAGGAAGACTCCGCCGGCCGCCTCGACGAGGCGGGGATCCGGTACCTCGGCCTGATCCAGAGCGGCGCCCGCCGGATGGGGCAGCTCATCGACGACCTCTTGCGCTACTCGCGTCTCGAGCGTCGCGAGATGAGGCGGGAGCCGGTGCGCCTCCGGCAGCTCGTGGAACGGGTGTGCGAGGAGGTGGAGGAGGAGATCCGCGCGCGCGGGCTGAGCCTCCGGGTGGAGCTCGGCGTGGAGGCGGTGGAGGCCGAGGCGGAGGGGCTGCGGGAGGCGCTCGCCAACCTCGTCGGGAACGCGATGAAGTTCAGCCGCGACGGGACGGGCACGATCACGATCGGATCCCAGCGGGAGGGCGACAGCGTCGTCCTCTCGGTCGCCGACACTGGGATCGGCTTTGACATGAAGTACCACGATCGGATCTTCGGGATCTTCGAGCGCCTGCACCGGCAGGAGGAGTACCTCGGGACCGGGGTCGGGTTGGCGATCGTCCGGAAAGTGGCCGAGCGTCACGGCGGCCGAGCGTGGGCGGTGTCCGAGCCGGGGCAGGGGAGCACGTTCTACCTGGCGCTGCCGGTGCGCGCGAAAGGAGCGCCATGAGCGAACCGGTGCCGATCCTGCTGGTGGAGGACAACCCCGCGGACGTGGAGCTGACGCTCCGGGCCTTCAAGCGGCGGAAGCTCTCCAACCCCATCGCGGTCGCGCGCGACGGGGAGGAGGCGCTCGACTACATCCACCGCCGCGGCGCGTTCGCCGGCAGCGCCCCCGTGCCCGGGATCATCCTCCTGGATCTTCGGCTGCCCAAGGTCGACGGCCTGGAGGTGCTGCGCCAGGTCAAGGGTCACGGGCTCTACCGCCACATCCCGGTCGTCGTGCTGACGACCTCGGCCGAGGATCGCGATGTCAAGTCGGCCTACGAGCTCGGGGCGGCCAGCTACATCGTCAAGCCCGTGGAGTTCGACAAGTTCGTCGAGGTGGTCGAGCGGATCGATCTCTACTGGATTCTGACCAACGTCCCGTATCCGCTCGTCCAGCGGGGGTCGTAGCCCGGCGTGGACCCCATTCGCGTGCTCTACGTCGAGGATGACCCGGACGACCGGGAGCTCACCCGGCGCCACCTCGAGCGCCACGCCCCGCACCTGAAGCTGGCGGTGGCGGAGACGGTGCAAGAGGCGCTCGACCGGCTCACCGTCGGCGACGTCGATCTCGTGCTCTCGGACTATCGTCTGCCCGACGGCACCGGCCTGGACCTGCTCGAGACCATCAAGGCGCGGGAGTTCGAGGTGCCGGTGGTCCTGGTGACCGGCTCGGGCGACGCCGAAGCCGCGGTGCGGCTCCTCAAGGCCGGCGCCGCCGACTACGTGGTGAAGCGCCCGGGGTACCCGGAAACCCTGCCGCCCATCGTGGAGGGCGCCTTCCGGTGGTTCCAGTCGGCGAGCGAGGTCCGGCGAACGCCGATCCGCGTGCTCTACGCCGAGCACGATCCGGCCGACGTGGAGCTCACGCGCCGGGCTTTCCGAGAGCACGGGCGTCACCTCCACCTCGACATCGCCCCGCGGGGCCACGACGTCCTCCAGCGCCTCCGGACCGCTCCGTACGACCTCCTCCTCCTCGACTACCGCCTGCCGGATCTCAACGGGATCGAGGTCCTGCAGGAGCTCCGGGGCGAGCGGATCCGTGTGCCGGTCGTGATGGTGACGGGCCAGGGCGAGGAGGAGACGGCGGTCGAGGCCTTCAAGCTCGGCGCCGCCGACTACATCATCAAGGAGGGAAGCTACCTCGCGAAGCTCCCCTCCACCCTGGAGAACGTCCTCGCCCAGTGCCGCCTCGCCGACGAGAAGGACGCCCTCCTCGTCCTGAACGGCCTCGCTCGGTCCATCACGACTCTCCGGGACCTCGGTGAGCTCGTCCAGCTCGTGGCCCGGGCCGCCGCCGATCTCCTGAAGGCCGAGATCGGCATCCTCTGGCTGGCGGACGGGATGGAGCTGCGTCCGGTGAGCGTGACCGGCATGGCGGAGGTGGCGACCGAGACGCTTCGCCTGCCCCTCCCGGAGCCCACCCGGGAGCGGGCGGCGGCCCAGCGGAGGGTCGACATCCCGGCCCTCCTCCCCGCCGGCGCTCCGGCGCCCGGCCACGGTCTCGAGGGCGTCCGAGGGTCGCTCGGAAT
>CAZDYT010000024.1:0-16395 GCA_964509395.1 uncultured bacterium | reverse complement strand
GAGCTAAATCCTGAACATCACAGGTGTTTCTGGTGTTCGCGACAGAAACTAGCTAACCGGTCCAAGTCCCCATACCTGTACTCAATCGCGATGTTCTGGCCCTCTACGTACCCGCCGTGCTCTTGGAGTCCTCGGCGGATAGCTTCCGTTTCACGCAAGACGATCGACGCGGAGGGTTCCCCCTGCAAGAGCACACCTACCCGGGGCGTTCTCCTCCCCGCCTCCTGCGCCCCGGCGGCGAGCGGCGTGGCGAGGAGAGCGAGGGCGAGAATGGCCCTGCCGAACGTGAGTCTCCTCGTAAGCATTCTCGCCCTCGCCGTGGTTCGTTTAGCCTGTACTGCTTAGCACCCGGACCAACTCCGCCGTCACCTCACGGCGAAATGCTTGGGTGGCCGTCTTCATGTCCCACGCGCCATACACCTTCGCCAGGAGCCGGCGCACCCCGGGATCGACCAGGACACGCTCGTAGGCAGCGGCATCGTCCATTTCGAACTGCACGAGGACGTCCGCGCGAAGAGCGCCCGCTCCCGAATAGAACTTCACCGACCGGATGCCGTTGACTTTCAGGACTGCTGGCACGACCTCCTCATGAACAAACTTCCAGTAGCCGACAGCCTCGGCATCACTCAGCGAATCCTTCAGGTTGAACCCTCTCACGTACAACGTCGCCATGGCGATCCTCCTTTCAATCTTGCTGAGGACGGGATCAAGGACGCCCAGCACGGGGCCGGGGGTGGGCGAATGCACGAACGCCCCCGCCGACCACCAGCATGGCCAACGAGGGCGTGGAACGGTGGTCCAGGGACCCTATGGGGCATGTCCGCCTCCCCTGAGGGCCGAACGGGTTGAGTTGTGGCGCCATCGTATGCCGGTGCCTGGAGGCCGTCAACGAGGCTCTCCGGGTCACTGGAAGCCCGGCGGCGCTGAAGGACCAGCATGACCAGCCGGAGCCCCCTTACCGGAACGCGGGGATGACCTCGCGGGCCAGGAGCTCGAGTTCCCGCATGATGTGACGGTGAGACAGACCCGGGAAGAAGAGGCGGAAGATCAGGTGGGTGGCGCCGTACTCCGTGACGAACGGCGTGAGCGCCCGGATGACCTGATCGGGGCTGCCGATCAGGAACCGGTTCTGCCTGAGCCGGTCGAGGTCGGCGGCGACGGCGGCATCGATGAGCGGATGCTGCCAGGCGCCGCCGTACTCCTTGCCGTAGGTGATCATGAGGTGCCGCTCGGCGAGCTCCCGCGCCTGCCGGTCCGTGTCGGCGATGATGACGTCGCGGGTCAACGGCCACTCGGCGCCCGGCGTGGCGAAGCCGGCGGCCGCGCGGTGGGCCCGCACGCGGCGCTTCCGGTCGAGAAGCTGGGCCAGGTCCGCCGTGGGGCCGGGGATCCAGGCGTCCGCGAGCGTCGCCGCGCGCTTGAGGGCCCGATCCCCCCAGCCGCCGATCCAGATCGGCGGGTGCGGCTTCGAGCGCGGCTTGGGCTCGATCCGGCCGCCCTGGAGAGTATAGTACTCGCCCGCGAACGTGACCGCGTCCTGGCTCCAGAGGGCCTTCAGGAGCGCGAGGCCTTCCTCGAACCGGGCGCCGCGCCTCTCGAGCGGCGTCCGGTAGAGCGCGAACTCGTCGGCCTTGTAGCCGATCGCGAGCCCCAGGACGAACCGGCCCTCCGAGATCACATCGAGCAGCGCCGCCTCTTCGGCCAGCCGCACCGGGTGGTAGAAGGGGAAGACCGCGACGTTGGTGCCGAGCACCATCCGGACCGTCCGGGTGGCGAAGCCGGCCAGGACGAGCAGGGGCGAGGGCCAGTAGTGATCGGGCACCCCGTGGTGCTCCGCCATCCAGACCGAGTCGAAGCCCAGCGCCTCGCCCCGCGCGACCTCCTCCAGCGCCTCCCGATAGAACTGCCCCCCCTCGATGGGGTTGAACCCGAACTTGAGCGCCACGCGAAAGTCCCCGGAGTCCCCGCGACTCAGTAGCGGAGCACGCCGCGAGCCAGGAAGAGGTCCGTGATCGCCTTGATGTACCGGGCGAATTCGGCCGATTCCTGGACCGCGAGGTGGCGGGGCCGCGGCAGCTCGATGGGGAAGACGCCGTCGATGCGCCCCGGACGCGGGGACATCACGACGACCCGGTCGGAGAGGAGGACGGCTTCCGTGATCGAGTGCGTGATGAAGAGCACCGTCTTCCGGGTCTCGAGCCAGAGCCGCTCGATGTCGAGCCGCATCTGCTCTCGGGTCAGCGCGTCGAGGGCGCCGAAGGGCTCGTCCATCATGAGGAGCGGCGGGTCGTGGATGAGCGCGCGGCAGATGGCGGTCCGCTGGCGCATCCCGCCGGAGAGCTCGAAGGGGTACTTGGCCTCGAACCCCGCGAGGCCGACGGATTGGAGGAGCGCCTGCGCCTTCGGGCGGTAGGCCCCCACGTCGAGGCCGCGGCTTTCCACCTGGAGGAGGACGTTGCCGATGACCGTCCGCCAGTCCAGGAGCACCGGGTTCTGGAAGACGATGCCGATCTCCGTCTGCGGCCGCGTCACGCCCCGCCCGGCGAGGCGGACCTCGCCGGCCGACGCGGGGAGGAGGCCGGCGATGATCAGGAGGAGCGTGCTCTTCCCGCAGCCCGACGGGCCGAGGATCGAGACGAACTCGCCCTCGGCGACATCGAGCGTCACGGACTCCAGCGCGGCGACGGCCCCTTCCATCGCCGCGTAGGTCTTCGAGACGCCGGCCATCCGGATCAGCGGCGCGGCCATTCCGCCGGCCCGAGCGACACGCGGCGTCGGCTCAGGGTGTCACGGGAGAAACTCGTTGGTGTAGAAGGCCGTCGCGGGCAGGGTCGTCTCGAGGCCCCGATACTTCTTCAAGAGCTCGAGCGTCTCGGCCCAGTCCTCCGGCGGCCCATAGCCGACCCGCTTCTGCGGGTTCGCCTTGCCGAAGAGGAGCGCGAGGTCGACGGCGAGCTGCCGCCGCACGACGTCCGTGTCCACGAGCGGCGCGATCTTCTTGACGGCGGCCACGGCGGCCTCGGGCTCCCGGAGCGCGTCCTCGAACCCCTTGATGCTCGCGGCCACGACCTTCCGGACCAGGTCGGGGCGCTCCTTGATCGTGTCCTGATGCGCGAAGATCGTGAACCCGACGAGGGGCACGCCCATGTCGACGAACTTGAGGGCGCGGGTCTTGAAGCCCTTGGCCTCGATGGTGAGCGCCTGGTCGTCGGCGCCGCCCAGGAGCGCGTCGACCTGCCGCTCGGTCACCGCCGGGATCTTCGCCTGCGGGGCCATGTGGACCAGCTTGATCGAGTCGGCGTTCAGCTTGTTCGCGGCGACGACCGCGGGCCACGTCTGCGTCAGCCCGTCTCCCGGCGTGATGGCGAGCGACTTGCCTTCGAGGTCCTTCGCCACGCGGATGTTCTTCTCCTCGAGCGAGACGACGGCGTACGGGAGCACGTTCAGGATGGTCGCGACCGCCTTGACCGGCACCCCCTTGGCGGCGCTCAGCATCACGGTCGAGCCGTCCGCCCAGCCGAAGGTGTCGGACTTGTTCCCGACGAGCTGCACCGTCGTGGCCGAGCCCTTGCCCTCCGCGATCTCGACGTTCAGGCCAGCCTTCTCGAAGTAGCCGCGCTCCTTCGCCAGCACGAAGGGAGCGTGGATGCCGCCCCAATACCAGTTCATCCGGAAGGTGATCTTCTCCTGGGCCGGGACGCCCCGCGTCCCGGCGCCAAGCCCCACCGCCAGGGTGAGGGCCGCGAGTCCGAGCGCGGTCCACGCCCGCCGGAAGGTCCCGGCATCCTGGCCCGCGGGTACCGTGCGCACACGAAAGATGGAGCTCCAGCGCGTCCGTTGCCTCATGGGTCCCTCCTTGGATCCTGCCGGGTCAGGGCCCCCCTGCGGCGCCGAGGGGCCCGCGGCGCGAGATGTGCCACGGGATGGCGACCCGCTCGAGGAGCGTCATCAGGTAGTAGAGGACGAGGCCGATCCCCGTGAGCACGACCAGCGTCGCGAAGAGGAGCGCCGTCCGGAGGTCGCCCCCGGCCACGAGCAGCAGGTAGCCGAGCCCCCGGTCGGCGCCCACGAACTCCCCGATGATCGCGCCGACCGTCGCCAGCGTGATCGCGACCCGGAGCCCGGCGAAGATGTTGGGCAGGGCATGCGGCAGGCGCACCTTGACGAAGGCCTGCCACGGGCTCATCCCCATCGAGCGCGTCAGGTACACGATCTCCTGGTCGAGGGAGCGGAAGCCGACGATGGCGTCGATCACGATGGGGAAGAAGGAGAGCAGGAAGGTCATGAAGACCTTGGGGAAGAGGCCGAACCCGAACCAGATGATGAAGAGCGGCGCCAGCGCGATCTTCGGGATGAGCTGGGTGAAGACGAGGACCGGCATGACGCTCCGCTCGACGGCCCGAGAGAAGGCCACCGCGAGCCCGCACGGCACGCTCACCGCCACGGCCAGGAGAAACCCGAGGACGATCTCGCGGAGGGTCACGAGGGCGTGCTGCGCCAGGAAGGGCGCTCGTGCGATCAGCTCCCGGACGGTCGCGAGGGGCGTCGAGAGGAGCTAGGGCGGGATCTGAAGCCCGAGGAGCTGCCAGGCGACGAGGAGGGCGACGAAGGCCGCGGCCGTCTGGCCGTACCCCATCCAGCGGACCCGGCGCCGGTGCTCCGGCATCGCCCCTCCCCTCACCCCGACCCTCTCCCCGGCGGGGAGAGGGACCGTCCCCTGGCCGGATTATTTGCGAAGGCGTGCCGAAGCGGGCGGGTGACGCGGCGAACGGGCGCCCACGGCGCCCGCAGCGGCGCGATACACCGCCAAGCCGCTCCCACGCGCTGCGCTCCGAACGGCCGCACTCACCGCCACACTCCTCCGCCGCGAGGACGCCGGTGGGCTGTTCGCCGCGGCAGGACCCGCCCGCTCCGAGCACCCATTCACGAATGATGCAGACTAGGCGCCCAGGAGGTCGGCTTCGACGAGCAGGCGGCGGATCGTCCGCCGCTCCGCGTCCCCGATGGGGAGCATCGGCGGGCGGACGGCAGCCGAGCGGAGGACGCCCAGCATGACCAGCGCCTCCTTCATCCGCGGCCGGTAGTCGCGGAGCGGCGGCCCCCACATCATCCGGGCGAGCGGGCCCAGCCGGCCCCAGATCGCGAACGCGGTGGCGTAGTCGTGCTGCTGGACCACCTCGAACATCTTCACCTGCTCGGCGAGCGCGATGCCGCCGAACCCGATCAGGGCTCCGTGGGCGCCGAGGACGTAGGCTTCGCAGAGGAACGTGTCGCTCCCCGTGAGGACCGCGAGCGGCTTCGGGGCGGCGCGCAGGGCGGCGAGCGTCTCCACGAGCCGCGGGGCGTCGAAGGTGGACTCCTTCATCGCCACGACCTGCGGGATCTCGGCGAGCCGACAGAGCGTCTCGTTCGAGTACGAGGGCCCGATCCCGCGCGGGAACTGGAAGAGGACGAGGGGGAGCCCCGTGGCGTCCCCCACCGCGCGGTGGTACTCGTACGGCATCGGCCACGGGAGGGGCTCGCCCATGAACGCCGGCACCGGCGGGAAGACCACGAGCCCCTGGGCACCAGCCTTGGCCAGCGCCCGCCCGTGCGCCGTCGCCTCGCGCGTCGAGCCGGCGATGAGGCCGCTCCAGACCGGACAGGCTCCGGCGACCGCGTCGCGCGCCTCCTCGATGACCCGCAGCCGCTCGTCCGGGCTCAGGGACGGCCCCTCGCCCGCGTCCATGTTGAGGGCGAGCGCGGTCGGCCGCTGCGGCACGAGCCAGCCCAGATAGGCGCGGAGCCCCGGCCAGTCGACCTCGAAGTCGGTCGTCATCGGCGTGACCGGCGCCGCCACGATCCCGCGAATCAGCTCCATGGCCCCGCCCATGTATTGGCCGAGGAGCGTGATCCGGTCGCCGTCCGTCAGCTCGCTGTCGAGGTCGTGGCTGACGCCGAGGACGGTGTTGTTGACCAGGACCTCGATGTTGTCGCCGATCTCCCGCGAGCGCCCGGGATCCCAGAGGGCCTGCGCGAGCGGAGGGTAGCGATCCGTCACCTGGCGCAGCACCGCGCGGACCGTCGTCCCCGGCTTGGCCTCTTCGGTCAGCGTGACCTCGCCGGTACCCGGCCCGCCGGCGAACCGATTGACCCAGGAGAGGATCTCCACGCGGACGCGGATCGGCTCTCCGGGAGGCCAGCCCTCGTCCTTGTCCGAGGTCACGTCCGCGCCCCGCCCTTTCCCCAGACCCCGGGGATCATCCACTCGAGGTCGAGCGTCTTCAGCGTCTCCGGCTTCGGCCGTCCCGTCTTTCGATCGTAGCCCATGCCCTCGTACCAGACGTCCAGCATGTGCTCCCAGTGCTTCTCGATCGCCTGCCCCTTGGCCGGGCCGTCGACCGGCACCGACCCGTAGCGCTTCGACGGCCGCTCCAGCTCCGGCCCGATCCCGCAGCGCACGTTGAAGCAGCGCAGGATGGCGCCGACACGGCGGCCGGATCGGACCGCGTCCTCCCGCGTGTATTCCCAGCCCGTCGCGGCCGAGAGCGCCCGGCAGAGGTTCTCGAAGGTCGTCCGGGTCGTGAAGATGCACGCCCCGAGCGAGTCCTCGAAGTGCCGCCGCCCGTTGAGCGCGGCGACCTGCCGGGCGACCTGGTCCGGGTCGAACGGGTTGATCCGCGCGGGGAGCCCGAGCTCCGTCGGAAAGACGGGCGGCCCCGTCTC
Source organism: uncultured bacterium (assembly GCA_964509395.1). Taxonomy (GTDB): domain Bacteria; phylum Methylomirabilota; class Methylomirabilia; order Rokubacteriales; family DASRDR01; genus CAZDYT01. The sequence continues at coordinate 9,690 of CAZDYT010000024.1, read as the reverse complement.
GAGAGTGCCCGTCGAGCCGGTGCAGGTGTCGAGCAGCTCGTCCCAGCGCGCCCGGTGGTCGTGCCCGCGCGGGCTGGCGTTCTTCCCGGTATAGATCGCGCACTCCTGGGCCGGGCCGCCGAGGCGCTCGGCGGCGATCTTCACGCCCTCCGCGAGGAGGTCGCCGAAGCCCTCCCGGCGGCTGATCGTCTGGAGCAGGCGGTTGGCGCCTTCGGCGTCGCCCCAGGCGAGCCGGAAGCCGAGCTGCTTCTCGGTGATGTGCCCCTTCTCCATGCACTCCATCACCCAACCGCAGAGCCACCCGAACTCGTTGACGTCCACGCACGCCCGGTCGATCTGGGTGTTGAGCCACGAGACCGCCACCGGGTCGGTGAGCCCGATGGTCCAGCCTGCCCCGGACCAGCCCTCGTACTCGGGCTCGTCCACGATCCGGCCCTTGTGCTTGCCGCTGGGGAGCACCTGCATGTGGCAGTGGTGCATGCCGCAGGCGCTGCACTGATGCCCCCGGTGATCGAAGCCCTGCCGGAGCGCCGGGGCCTCCCACGCCTTCATGTCCACGCCGGGCGGGGCGACGCTCGTGGTGTAGTTCTTGATCGGGAGCGCGCCGATCCCGTGGAGGTTCACGACGCCCGGAAGCGTCCCGTACTCGTAGAGGGTGCGCGCCGCGGGGTTCGTCCGCAGGTCGTAGGCGATCTCGTCGGCGGCCGCGATCACGCCGCGCGGATCCACCGCCCGAATGGCGCGGGTCCCGCGGACGATCGCGACGGCCTTGAGGCGCTTCTTCCCCATCACCGCGCCGCAGCCGTTCTTCGAGGCGACGTGGCCGTAGTCCCCCTGGATCGCGGCGAAGCGGATGAGGTGCTCCCCCGCCGGGCCGATCGAGTAGACGCTCAGCATGTGCCCCGAGAGCCCGGTCTCGGCCGTGAGCGCGTCCTGCGTCTCCCACGTGTCCTTGCCGAGGAGGTGTGCCGCCTCCCGCAGCTCGACCTGGTCGTCCTGGATCAGGAGGTAGACCCAGCGGGGCGACTGGCCCTGCAGGATGATCGCGTCGTAGCCCGAGAACTTCAGGTTCGCGCCGAAGAAGCCGTTGGCCTGGGTGGAGGTGGCGCCGTTGGTCAGCGCGCCGCGCGTGACGACGGTGAGGCCGCCCGTCCCCCAGATCGGCAGCCCGGCGAATGGGCCCGTCGCCAGGACGAGGCGGTTCTCCGGATGGTCCCAGCCCGCCTCGGGCGGCACCTCCTCCCAGAGGATCTTCGCCCCGATCCCGACGCCGCCGAGGTAATAGCGCATCTCCCCGGGCGTCCAGGGCTGGGTCCAGATCCGCCCGGAGCCGAGGTCGACCCGCAGAAACCGCCCTGCGTAGCCGCCGGGCAGCTCGGCCTTCGGAACCGCCGGGCCCTTCGTCGCCGCCATCACGCCTGCCTCTGCCATGCTCGCTCCTCTCCCTCTGGCTCTCCGGCCGCGTTCACGCTCGGGTCGTCGCGACCACCGCCGGCGCCGCCGAGGGCCGGCCGAGCACGGTCTCCGGTAAGAGCCGCGCCGTCGTGCGCGCCGCGATGAACGCGGGCTTGATGTCGAACGGGTTCCGCACGAGGCGGGCCTTCCACTTCCCGAGCCCCGCCCCGATCTGCACGAGCCCCTTGAGCATCCCGACGTCGTTGGTCGTCCAGACGTCATCCGCCCGCCCCAGGATCATCGCCCCCGTGAGGCGGTCGCCGTGGAACAGGAGCTTCCGGTAGGCCGGGCGCTCCGGCCGCACCGCGGCGGCGACCTCGGCCTGCGAGTCGTCCCACCGGCCGAAGCTCGCCACCTCGAGCTGACAGACGCCCACGACGTTCATCAGGAGGCTGCCGCGGTACGCCACGTCGCGGCCGGCCATGTTCGCCCCCACCACGCGGCCGTGCTCCATCGCGGTGGGCTCGATGGCGTGGACGTCCGGCTGGCCGGTCACCAGGTCCCGCCCCTCGGCGACGTCGCCCGCCGCGTAGACGTTCGGGACGCTCGAGCGGAGATGATCGTCCACGACCACGCCCCGGTTCACGCGGATCCCGGAGCCCTCGAGCCACTCGAGATTCGTCCGGATGCCGGTGGCCATGATGACGACGTCGGCGTCGATGTCGCCGCCCTCCTTGAACCGGAGGCGCCGCTTGCCGCCGACCTGCTCGACCGCGGTGAGCGTGGCGCTCGTCCGGATCTCCACCCCGTGCTTGCGGAGCCACGCCTCGACGATCTGCGCGCCGTCCCGGTCGATCATGCGCGGAAGGATCTGCGGGGCGATCTCGACGATCGTCAGCTTCGCGCCGATGGCCAGGATCGAGTTCAGGATCGTGAAGGCGATGAAGCCCGCGCCGACCATCACGACGTGGCTGCCCGCCTTGGCCTCCGCCACCACCCGCCGCGCCTGGTCCAGGGTCCAGAAGCTGTGGATGCCCGGGCCGTCCGACCCCGGGATCGGCGGCCGGACCGCCGAGGAGCCCGTCGCGATGAGGAGGTCGTCGTACTCGACGGCGGTCTCGTCGTCCAGCGTGAGCGTTGCCGCCTTCGGATCGAGACGCACCGCACGGCGGCCGAGGTGGGTCTTGACCCCGAGCTGGGCCAGGCGCCCCGGCGTGGCCGTGAAGACGTGGGACTCGGCGATCGTGCGCCCGAGGTAGTAGGGGAGCACCATCCGCGAGTACGGCCGCTCGGCCGAGACCAGGATGATCTCGGACGGCTCCCGGCCCTGCTCCTCCTGACGGATCGTGGTGAGGGCGTTGTGCCCGGCGGTGCCGGCTCCGACGATGACGTGGCGCGTCGGCATCACCGGCCTCCCTCTCCGGCGACCGCCGCCAGCAGGCGCTGCCCGCGCTCGGCCGCGAAGTCCCCGAGCCAGTCGGCCGTCTCCGCCTCCTCGTAGAGGATCGCCTGGGTCGGACAGGCCGTGGCGCACGCCGGGTCGCCGCCGCAGAGGTTGCACTTGAAGGCCTTGTGGGAGTCCGGGTTGTAGAAGATCGTCCCGTACGGACAGGCGATCGTGCAGAGCTTGCACCCCACGCACTGGTCGTCGAGGACGATCTTGGCGCCGACCGGGGAGATGACGATCGCGCCGACGGGGCAGGCGGTCATGCACCATCCCTCGGCGCACTGGACACAGGTGTAGGGGGCGTAGCTCGTGTGCCCCTCGAACGGAGCCACCCGGATGACCGACTTCGCCGGCTGGAAGGTCCCGGTCTGCATGTACGAGCAGGCGTACTCACAGCGGAGGCAGCCGGTGCAGCGCTCCGGCACGATCCTGAGCACTTTCATCTCTGGCCCTCGTGGGTTCGGGGTCCGCGCGGGGCGCCGAGAGCGCCCCGTCGTCGCCCGCGCTCCCGTGCGCGTAGGCACTGGTTTTGTAACACAGTCTTGGAAGCCGTTCAACCCGGCCTGCGGTCCACCCGGCTCGCGCACGGGCGGATCATTCGGTCGCGGTGAAGACCGGGCGCTCCGGGAGGCTTGCGGCGGGCACTTCGAAGACGGGCTCGGGGAAGGGCGGCGGGACGGCCTGGTCCGGGCCCCAGATCGCGGCGCCTTCCGCGAGGAAGAAGCGCGCAACCTGCTCTTGGGCGGCGCGCGCCAGAGCCCCGGCGGCGCCGGGCGCCGCGATCCGTAGAAGGAAGCCGTGAGGATCGGCCAGGTCTTTGGGGACACTCCCGACGATGCGGTCGTAGCGGAGGAGGGCGGTCGCATCCGTGAGCTGCCCGGCGCGGACGAGGGCGCTCGTGGTCGGATTCGGGACGACGCGGTCCCCCAGGGCGAACAGGACGAGCACGCGCTTCGCCTCCTGGCCGGGCAGCGGAGCCGTGCGCAGGTGGCGCGCGTACCCGACGGGATCACCGCGCCGGCCGAGCCACTCGGCGCGCGAGAGGAATTCCTGGATCGCGAGCGCTCCCGGCGCGGGAGCGATGACCGGGGGCTCGCCGCGAAGCGGCAGGTCCTCGCGGAACTCGTTCTCCGCGTTCAGGAGCGGCGGCGTCCGGCGCGCCAGCGCCTCGCGGAGCCGCGGGCGGAAGACGGGTGACAGGCGCGCGATCTCCGCGATCGGACCACCCGCCACGTTCAGCACGCCGACCCGAACGCGCGGGTCGACGGCCAGGAGGAGCGTCCCGTAGATCCCGCCGAGCGACTGGCCGACGTAGTAGAAACCGTCGCCGCGCGTGTCCGGCACGCCGTCGCCGTCCACGTCGAGCCCACCCCGCAGCGCCCGGACGAACGCCATCAGATCCACGACCTCTTGGCGGAGCCCGTCGCGGAGGCCGAGGGAGGCGAAGGGGCCCGCCGCGGACGGCATGAGGCCCTCGGTCGGACCGATCGTCCCGTCGCCGTCCACGTCGAGCCCGCGGCCGGGCACGCGGACGTGGAGCGACTCGCCGCCCGCGCGGTCCACGACGAGGCGCCCCTCGGGACCGCCGCCGTGACCGACCACCGTGATCGCGGCCGTCGCGATGCCGTGGCGCGCGAGCGTCCCCGCGATCCGGAGCGCGCTGTCGAACATCTCGCCCCCGTAGCCGTGGCCCATGATCGTGACCGGCCAGCCGCCCGGCGGCACGCTCCCGGCCGGCAGGACGATCACGAACGGCACCGGGACGGCCAGCGACGCCTCGCGGAGCGGGCGCGCCGTCGCGCTCTCGAGGATCCGCCGATCCGGCCCGAGATACCACGGTGACCAGAACCACCCCACGCCGAGACCGCTCACCTCCGGCCCGAGCGCGGCGAGCGGCAGGGGCGTCTCGGCGAACGCATCGGGCGCGTCGAGGGCCACCCGCACCTGCCGGCGGAGGACGAGGCTTGCCAACGCCGAGCGCGGAAAGTAGGCGCGGCCGCCGCCCTCGGGCGCGGTGATGACGGCGGGCTCGGGTGGGCGGCGGTCGAGGGCCTCCCGGGCCTGCTCGAGGAAGGCGGTGACGCTCCCCGTGGTGAAGACTGACGCGACCGCGACCTCTTCGGCCGGGAGGCCCCGGCGCTTGAGCGCCGCCATCAGCTGCGCGAGCCCGCCGCGGTAGGCGCGCACAGCGAGCGACCCGCCTCCCTGGCGGAGAAAGCGGCGGAACGCGGCGGCGGGCTGGATCGGCCGGCCGCCCGCGTCGCGCAGCGCCCGCGTGACCACCAGCCCGTAGCGCGTCTCCGGCTCGAGGAGCGCCTCGGGCCGCGCGTAGAGCGTGCGGGTGGCGGGATCGTACACGACCCGGTCCGCGGACACGGCCTCCGGCGGCCCCGCCGCGAGGCGCACCAGGAACACGCTCCGTGGGCTCACGCTCGCCGGATCGATGGGCCCAGAGAACGCGACGGTCAGGCGCGGGTCCAGGTCGAAGCCGTCCAGCTCGTCGAGGAGGCGCACGTCCTCGCAGGCCGAGCGCTCGGCCGCGCAGTCCGGGAGCGGCAACGCGACGCGGAGCCCCGTGCGCTGCGTCGGGTCGGCGACGGTGAGGCGGTCGGAGGGGAATGGGCTCCGCCCGGCCGCATCGAAATCGAACCGCGGCTCGACCGCGGGTGCCTCGCGCGGCGCGCTCTCACCCGCGGCGCCGCCCGTGAGCGCCACGGCCACGAGGGCCGCTGCCAGCCGCGGGAGGATCGTCAGCCCGAAGCCCACCCCTCCCTACCGTGCCAGCTCGACGCGCCGGCCGTCCTCGGCCGAGACGTAGGCCGCGTAGATCACCTCGACGGTCTCACGGGCCAGCAGTGCGCCGGAGAGCGGCTCGCGGCCCTCGCGGACGGCATCCACGAAGTCCGCCATCTCTTGCGGGTAGCCCCGCATCCAGTCCTCATCGGGGCTCGGGAACTGCCAGCCCGCTCGGGTCTCGACCTTCTCGGTGAGGTACTCGTCCCCCCAGATCGCGCCGTCCGGCGCGTACACCTGGAGCGTCGTGTTGGGGGTGATGTTCACCTGGACGACCCCGTTCGAGAGATAGGCCGTCAGGAGGTTCTTCACGCCGCCCAAGCTCACGTCGGTGGCCATCACGGTCGCCTTGGTCCCGTCCTCGAACGTGAGGATGGCGGCCGACCAGTCCTCGACGTCCTCCCGGTCCGTCACGAGCCACTGCTTGGGCTCGGCCTGGACGGCGGGAAGCTCCGTCAGCCGGGCGACCTCCGCGGTGACCGACCTCACGCGGATGGGGGCGCCCCGCTTCCGCTGCCCCTCGTAGTGCTTGAGGTGGATCGCCGCGCCGATGGGATGCGAGCCCATCCGCAGGAGCGACCCGCCACCGGCGGTCACCCAGCGCCGGGCGTAGGCGGCGTGGGAGCCCGAGTGGCTCTCCTCGGCCCGGAGGTCGAGAAGGGTCCCGCCGCTCGCGTCCATGAGCCGCCGGAGCTTCGCGACCGGCGGTGCATAGACGAAGTTCTCCGCGTACCCCAGCATCACGCGGTTCCGGCGGCAGGCCTCGAGGATCGCGTCGGCGTGCGCCATGGCTTCCCCGAACATGGCCTGGCGGGACGCCCCGCTCGCGTCCCGGAACGCGCCGGTCAGCGGCTTCTCCACCACCACGTGCTTGCCGGCCTCAGCCGCGTCGATGGCGAAGACATGGTGAAGGCTCGTGACGACCGGCAGGGTCACCAGGTGGATGTCCCGCCGCTCGAGCAGCGCCCGGTGGTCGGTGTAGACGTGGGGGATGCCGAACTTCCGGGCGAACGCCTCGGCGCGCTCACGCGTGCGGGAGTAGACGGCCCGGATCTCGCACTTCACCCCGCGCAGGGGGGCGACGGCGTGGGCGTGGAGGTCGGCGGCGAAGCCCGCACCGATGAAGCCGATCCCCACCGGATCCATCAGGAGGCCCCGGGGACCTCGCGAGACGGGACGTGCCCGGCGAGCGGCTCGTTCACGCTTCGAAGCGCCGTCACCGGGCGCCTCGATCGGCCGCACGTGCTCGCGCACCCGTTGACGGCGTGACCCGGGCGAAGACCATCAGCTCCATCCCCCTGCGGCCTTCGGCGGAGCTTTCCGGCACGTAGGTCTCGAGGAAGGCGAAGGCCGGGGTGAACAGCCGGCGGACCTCCGCCTCGGTCGTCGGGAACGGGGGCCCGCCGGTACCCTGGCGCACCGGGAAGAAGCAAGCCAGAAGCCAGCCGCCGGGCTTGAGGAGCTGCCGCACCAGACTCACGTACCCGGGTCGCCGGGACGGGTCGACGGCGCAGAAGCACGTGTATTCCCAGATGCCGTCGAAGAAGCCGCGATAGTCGGTCGCCAGCCCGAAGATATCCCGCTGCTCGAACACGATGTCGAGGTTCTCCCGGCCGGCCAGCACGCGGGCGTCGCGGATCGCCGGATCGGCGAAGTCGAACCCCCAGACGCGGTAGCCCGACCGCGCCCAGAGCCGCGCGTCGTGCCCCCGGCCACAGCCCGGCACCGCCACCTTCTCGCCGGGCGGGCGCGTCCGCTCAAGATACTCGGCCAGCGGCGGCGTCGCACGGCCGAGCTCCCACCGGTCGCCGCCGCGCTCGTAGAGCCCCTCCCAGAAGGCGGCCTCGTCGACGGTCGGGCCACCGCCGCTCACTGGGCTACCCTCCGGTACGCGAGAGCAGTGGTCCCGGGCAGGGTACCGGGCCGAGACGCGAGCGCTGGTAGGACGCAGGCCCGAGCCACGCCGAGGCGTATGCCGCATACGTTGAGGCGTGGCGAGGCCCGAGGACGACCCAGCGCGACGCGTATCGGCCCGGGACGGCTCATGGGGCCAGGGGCCGGCAACTCAGGCGCACAAGCCCGGTCTACCGGTCGGTCGGGCCGCGCTAAGGACCAAACGACATGGGCAGCAACGTCACGGACTCGGCGCCCTCCCGGTTCACCAGGATCCGGATGTTGTTGCTTCGCGGGTCCGCCGGGACCATGAAGAAGAAGTTGCGCCGTATCGAGTACCCCGTGGCCAGACCCACGAGCGTCTCCCCGTCCCGAAATCTCACTTCGAGCGGCCGGGCGCCCACTCGGCGCAGATCTGCCGGATCCAGCTCCTTCCGCTCCCGATACGCGGGGTCTCCCTCCAGATCCCTCACGAAGAACAAGGCTTTGAGGTCTCCCAGCCAGACCACGACCATCCCCTCGGCCGTCTCGATCTGGCACATCGCCTTCGCCGGCGAGCGGTCCAACGTCACTTCCGTGGGGAAATCGAAACAGACGCCCTTGATCATCGCGCCGTCGAGAAAATGGGCCGCCACCAGATTCCCTTTTCCCTTGCGGGGCGTCGGCTGGGCTGGCTCTCCACGGATGTCATCCAGAGGCATCGTGCGCCTCCCCGAGGACTCGCCGCTCGAATCGTCGAACCCTGAGGGGAGTCTAGCTGTTCATCACATCCGGGCGCAACTTTCGCGTCGGTCTGACCCAGCGTCCCGGCCCGACCCGACCCCGGACGTTGGTCGGGGCGGATGCCGGGGAACGGCCAACCCTTGCCCCTGCCCCTGCCCCTGCCCCTGCCCCCGGTCGGGCCGATGGGGAGACAACCCGCGCCCTTTCGGGACGTTAGACTCTCGGAGCGGTAGCCGGCGAGCTCTCGGCGAGGGTCTCGCGAGGAACCGGACCCCCGACGGGCACCACGGGGAGCCCGCGGGCGCGCCAGGCGTGGAAACCGCCGGCGAGCGGGCGGACCCGCTCGATCCCCCGCCGCCGGAGGATGAGCGCCACCCGGGCGCTCGAGGCCTCGCTGGGTCAGGTGCAGTAAAGCACGATCTCCCGGTCGCGCGGGATCTCGGCGTGACGCGCCTCCAGCTCGTCGGTCGTCAGGTGAAGGGCACCGGGGATGATCGTCGGCTCGGCCTCGAAGTCGAGCGAGTGGCGGAGGTCCACGACGACGAGGGGTTCGCCGGCGTCGAGCTTGGCCTTGAGCTCGTCCGGGCTGATCCGGGCGATTCGCAACCGGCGAAGGAAGCGCCGTCGGGCCAGGTACTTCCCGCCGACGTACGCCGCCAGGCCCAGAACCCCGAGCGCGACGAGCCAAGCCCCCAGGCGCGCGGCGTGTCTCGCCACCCGCTCGAGCTGGTCGCTGAAGACGTATCCGAGCCCGACGAACGCGCCGGCCCAGATCAGGCCTCCCAGGCCCGTAAACCACAGAAAGCGCGGGACGCGCATCCCGATGATCCCCGCCAGCGGCGGGGCGACCGTATTCAGCCCCGGGACGAACTTGGCGATCAGGAGGGAGCGCGCGCCGTGCCGGGCGAAGGTCTCTTCGGTCCGGCGCACGCACGAGTCGGGCTCGAGCGAGATTCGGCAGAGCAGGCCCAGGACCTTGCCGCCGCGAAGACGCCCGATCAGGTACCAGACGCTGTCGCTCAGAAGCGACGCGGCGACGGCCAGGCCGAGGGCCATCACCAGGCTGAGCTGCCCGGCGCCCGCGAGCGCGCCCGCGGCGAGCAGGACCGGAACGGCCGGAATCGGGAGCCCGAGTTGCTCGGCCACGACCCAGCCGAACACCACCGCGTAGCCGTGCCGGATCAGGAACTCGATGGACTCGTACATGCCCGGGCCACCCCCCTCGCGCGAGTAAGACGCGGCCAGGCCGCCCATGGGTTCGGGATGCTCGCCATCAGACGAGCCTCCCCGCCGCGCCGGCGACAGGGTATGATTGAGCGGCAATGGTCGTCGTCCACGTCGCCGTGACGTGCGTCGAGGATTATCTCACACGCCGGGAGGCCTACCGCCGCGGCCACATCGAGCGGTGTCAAGAGTACCACCTCGACATCACAGCGCTC
>CAZDYT010000023.1:0-16525 GCA_964509395.1 uncultured bacterium | reverse complement strand
AGGCGGCGACAGGCCCCGCGGCCCGTCGGAGGTCCCAACGATTCGCCGATCAAGGTCCTCTCGCGGATATTTTCCGTGCGCGCGTCACGCAGCCATGGGCGCGCCCCGGGCAGGATGGGCCCGTCACGGGCCAAGCCGGCTGATCGAGTCTCGAAGCTCCTTGAGCGTGATCGGCTTCGTGATCACGAGGTCCGCCTGCACGGGCGCCTGGGACAGGAGCTGCGGCGTGCCGGTCACGATGCCCACCCGGAGCCGGGGCCAGCGGGCCTTGACCGCCTTGATCACCTCCCAACCGCTCATGTCCGGCATCCTCAGGTCCGTCAGCACGAGATCCACGGGCTCCCCCGCCTCCAGCTGAGCCAAGCCCTCTCGCCCGCTCGCGGCCTCCCGGACGGTGTGCCCCAGCGAAGTGAGGAGACGGGTCAACACCCGCCGGACCGGCGGCTCGTCCTCAATGAGGAGGATCTTGAGCGGGGGAGCCGTCATGACCTGCTCCCGGGCTAGCTCGCCGCGTCGCACGCGGCGATGGAGCTTGCCCAGCTCCCAGTGGCAGTGGGCGCGGCAACGCGCGTCAACGCGGAGGTCGTCATCGCCTCGCCGCAGCACTTCACGCCGGCGGGGTTCTCGCGCCGGCATCGGGGACAGCGCATGCCCGGCCTCCAGTCGAGGAGTGGGCCAAGCCTAGCCCGCCGGCCGGGAGGGGTCAAGCAGTAGCTTGATAGGTGGGGCCTGACAGGAGTGGCTGGCCTCCGGGGGGATGGGTCCCCGTCTGCCCCCCGGCCGCCACGCCCCGCGGGCTCGCCTCCGGCGGTCCCGCCGTTCTCGCCGCGGCCCGCCTGATCCCGGGGCGCAGGCCGCGCTGCGTGCTCTCGGCTCCCCCCCTGGTCAGGCGACGGCGGATGGTCTATGCTCGCGGTGAGGTGCTCAGCCTCGCGCGGGCACGCCGGCGCGCGGGTCCGCGGAAAAGGGCGTGACCCGCGCCGGGCCGCTGAAGCCATGGAGGAGCACATTCTCACCGTGAGGGACCAAGCGCCGCGGCGCGCCGCGAGCGCCCCGGGAGAGGTCGTCGATCTCGCGAGAGCCGATGACCCTGATGTGTGTCCCGTGAGAAGCCGAGACCCGCCCGGAGCGACCATCACGGCATTCGCCAGGGAGAGTCGCTACTCCACAACGATGCGGCCATCGGCGCCCCTGCCAGGGCGGCTTGCCCAACCCGTCAGGACGATCGCCTCTTTCGAGTCAGCCTCTGGCCGGAGCGCTGGGCGGATCCCACACGGACCGTGACACCTGGATTGCCTGGACACAGGGAGAGAGAGAGCCATGGCATCGATTACCCGCAAAATAGGCTTCGCCGTCGGCCTGCTGGCCGTCACCATCGCGCTGGCGGTGCCGTCTCCTGCGCAAGAGCGCAAGTCGCTCATCAAGGAGATCCAGCAGAGAGGGGAGCTCCGCGTAGGCTATGCGACGGCCGATCCCCACTCCATCAAGGATTCAACCACCGGACAGTGGAAGGGCATCGCCGCGGACATCATGGAGGAGTGGGCGAAGGAACTCGGTGTCAAGCATGTGGCCGTCGACACGAGTTGGGACGCGATGATTGCGGGTCTGCAAGCGGGCAAGTACGACGTCGCCGCCGCGCTGAACCGACGCCCCGCGCGGGCGCTTGTCGTCACCTTCTCCTTCCCCTACATGTACGACACGGGGACCTTCGCCGTGAACCGGACGAAGGTGAAGGCGCGGACCTTCGAAGAACTCGACAAAAAAGGGGTCAAGATCGCCCTCATGATGGGAACGGCCGAGGATAAGTCGCTCTCGCGGGTGGCAAAGAACCTCGAGATTCTCCGCCTTCCGGATCAGAACGAGACTCGGATCGCGGTCCAGTCCGGCCGGGCCCAGGGACTGTTCGACGACATCTCGGGGAACGCGAAGTTCGCCCAAGAGAACAAGACGATTCGGCTCATCATCCCTGATGTGCCGATCCTGCTCGAAGGGATTGCCTTTGCGATCCGCAAGGGCTATACGAACGACGACCTCCAAGCGCTCGACATCATGGTGGAGGACTTTGTCAATACCGGGAAGCTGAAAGCTGCCCAGGCCAAATACGGCCTGCCGAATGCCCAGGACTACGCAAAGTAACACCGGGCAGAGGCTGCATCAGGCGACCACGGCGGTGGGGAATGGCCAGGCCAGGAGGACGCCACCCCTGCCGCCGTCGCGCCTGTCGTGTCCGCCCAGGGAAACACACCGCCGGGCGTCGGGCGCAGCATCGCGCAGCGAGCGTGCCGAAACGAGCGTGCCGATAGGTGGAGGACGTGCGGCATGACATACGAGTGGGCCTGGAGGATCATTCCTCGAGCCCTGCCTGTCCTGTTCCAGGGGCTGCGAATGACACTCGAGATCACGGTGGCGGTGATCGCCCTCGGATTCCTGCTCGGGATCCTGGTCGCCGCGGGGAGACTGGCACGAAACCCGCTCATCAACAAGACGGTCGCCGCCTATATCGAGTTCTTCCGGGGAACGCCCGCCCTCGTCCAACTTGTGTGGGTCTACTACTGCCTGCCGATCGTCCTGGGGCTCGAGCTTCCCAGTTTCGCCTCCATCGTGGTGGCTCTGACGCTGAACGTGGGAGCCTTCTATGGTGAAGCCATCCGGGCCGGAATCCAGGCGATCCCCCGAGATCAGGCCGAGGCAGCCGATATCCTCGGCCTTTCTTACCCGGCCAAGATGCGCTTCGTGGTCCTCCCGCAGGCCTTTCGTATCATTATCCCCGTTGCGCTGTCTCAGAGCATCAGCCTCTTCAAGGACACCTCGCTGGTGTCCACCCTGGGCGTGGCAGACTTGATGTACCAGGCTCGGGTGCTGTCCACCGAGACGTATCGACCCCTGGAGATCCTGACAGTCGCCGCATTGATCTACTTCATCCTCGCCTTCCCGTGTACCGTCGTCACTCGGGTGCTGGAGCTCAGGTTGGCGAGCGTGCGTCACTGAGTGGCCATGATCAGTGTGCGACGGCTGAATAAGCGGTTCGGCTCTTTGCGTGTGCTCCGGGATGTGAATCTCGACCTCCGGCAGGGCGAGGCCGTCGTGATCATCGGGCCGAGCGGCTCGGGGAAGAGCACGTTGCTCCGATGTCTCATCGGGCTCGAGGTGCCGGACTCCGGCGAGGTGTCTGTCGACGGGCGGCCGTTTATCCGAAGGGTCGACGGGCAACGAGGCCCTCTGCGCCGCACTCGAGAGTTTCGCGAAGTTCAGCGGCTGATGGGGATGGTCTTCCAACAGTTCAGCCTCTTCCCTCACCTGACGGTCCTTCAGAATCTCACGTTGGCGCCGATACGGGTGCTTGGCCTCCGGGAGGACGAGGCTCGTGCCCGCGCCCTCGGGCTGCTCACGAAAGTGGGACTGGAAGACAAGGCTCTCGCGTATCCGGAGAAGCTCTCCGGCGGCCAGAAGCAGCGGGCCTCGATCGCCCGAGCCCTCGCATTGGAGCCCCGTATCATGTTGTTCGACGAGGTGACGTCGGCACTGGATCCCGAGTTGATTCAGGAGGTGCTGAGCGTCATGAAGCAACTCGCGGCAGACGGCATGACCATGGTGGTGGTGACGCACGAGATGGGCTTTGCCCACAAGGTCGCCGACAGAGTGATCTTCATGGACGAAGGCATCATTCTGGAGGAGGGGACGCCATCCGAGATCTTCGCCTCGCCGAAGGAATCCCGGACGAAGGCGTTCATCGACAAGGTCCTGACGCACATCTGACGCTGACGTGGGCGCCCGCGGCGCGTGAGCGCACTCGGCGCTGAAAGGAGATGTGAGATGCCACGCTTCTACGGAATCCTGGCGGCCATGGTAACGCCCTTCACGGCGGACCATCGGGTCGACGAGCCGGCGACGCGCGCTCTCGTAAACTCGTTGATCGACGGGGGCGTTCACGGGCTCATCCCGACGGGAAGCACGGGCGAGTTTCCCACGATGACCATGGACGAGCGCGAGCAGGTACTGGAGGTGACCCTCGAGGCGGCGAAGGGCCGGGTTCCCGTGATTCCGCACACGGCGGCGGTCGCGACACGTGAGGTTGTTGCGCTGTCCAGGCATGCTCGGCAGGCCGGAGCTCAGGGGTTGATGATCGTTCCACCCTACTATGAGCCACTCGGCGAGGAGGACGTGCGCACCCATTATGCCACCGTCGCCGAAGCCGTGGATTTGCCGATCATGCTCTACAACATCCCGAGTTGCAGCGGATTTGCGTTCCGGCCGGAGTTCGTTCTGCGACTCAACGAGGAAATTCCCTCCATCCAGTACGTCAAAGACAGCACCGGCGATGCGCGGGCGCTCCAAGAGATGCTCGTGGCTTGCGGTCAGCAGATCACCGTGTTCAACGGATGGGATACCTTGTCGCTCTTCGGCCTCGTCGCCGGCGCCGCGGGCTGCGTCTGGGGTGCCGCGAACGTCATGCCGCGGGAGTGCGTGGCCCTCTACGAGCTAGTGGCTCGGAAACGAGATCTCGCGGGGGCAACAGATCTGTGGACGCGCATGCTTCCCGTGAATGCCTTCTTTGAGCGGGAGGGGTACGTCAGCGCTGTGAAGGCCGGCGCAAACCTGTCCGGGCGGTCCGTCGGGGATCCGCGGCCTCCGCTTCGGCGGTTGAGTGACGCCAAGAGACAGGAACTGCAGCAGCTCCTCCGCGACCTTTGATTCCCGGCTCGGGGTCGCGCGGCCGGGTAGGAGGAGGGCCGATGGCTCGAGAGTCGGGCCGGTACCGTAGCCGCCACTGGTTCACGCAGGGCGGCATCGACGGGTTCCTGCAGCGATCCGCGATGAAGGCCCAGGGGTACGTGGAAGAGGACTTCCAAGGCCGCCCCGTCATCGGTATCTGCAATAACTGGAGCGAGCTGACGCGATGCCACCTTCACTTCAAGCAGCTCGCAGAGGCCGTGAAACGAGGGGTGTGGCAGGCCGGAGGCTTCCCGCTCGAGTTCCCGACGATGTCGCTGGGAGCCGACCTCATGCGTCCCACTGGCATCGCCTTCATGCACCGGAATCTCCTGTCGATGGAAGTGGAGCAGACGATCCGAACCAGCCCACTGGATGGCGTCGTGCTTCTGGGGGCATGCGACGACACCATCCCGGCGATGCTGATGGCAGTCGGGACCGTGGACATTCCCGCCATTCTTCTCCCCGGGGGTCCAGGCCTGAACGGCAAGTGGCGCGGAGAGGACTTGGGATCCTCAACCGATTGCCACCGGTTCTACGCGGAATTCAGAGCCGGCCGCATTTCGGCGGCGGAGTGGCGGGAGCTGGAGAGCCACATCGAACGAAGCCCGGGCCACTGCATGACGATGGGGACGGCGTCGACGATGGCCTGCATTGCCGAGGCGTTGGGGATGGCTCCGTCGGGCAGCGCGGCGATCCCGGCGGTAGACTCCAAACGGCTCAGCCTGGCCCAGGCGGTGGGCCGGCGGGCGGTAGAGGTCGTGGAGGAAGACCTTCGGCCGTCGCGAATCATGACGAGGGCCGCTTTTGAGAACGCGACCCGGATGTTGGCCTGCGTGGCCGGGTCGACCAATGCGGTGGTGCACCTGATCGCGATCGCCGGGCGGGTCGGGGTGGACTTGCCGCTGGCTCTCTTCGACAGTCTGTCGAGGACGACGCCCGTGCTGGTGAACCTCAAGCCGTCCGGCGAATACCTCATGGAGGACTTCTTCTACGCTGGGGGCGTGCCAGCAGTCCTCAAGGAAATGGGACCACTGCTTCATCTGGATGCGATGACGGTGAATGGCACATCCGTGGGTGAAACAGTCGCCAATGTCGAGGTCTCTAACCGCAAGGTCATCGGACCTCTCGAGCGACCGTTTCACGCGGAAGGAGGACTCGCGGTTCTGTACGGGAATCTGGCACCGTGCGGTGCCGTGGTGAAGCAGACGGCTGCCTCGGCTCACCTGTTGTCTCATACGGGGCGCGCGGTGGTGTTTGAAAGCTACCCGGAGTTTCTCGCGCGGATCGACGACGCCGACCTCGATGTCAACGAGGCGGACATCCTGGTCGTCAAGAACGCCGGGCCAAGGGGCGCTCCCGGGATGCCAGAGTGGGGGAGCCTGAAACTGCCCAAGAAACTGCTCCGGAGGGGCGTGCGCGACATGGTGCGCATCAGTGATTCACGCATGAGCGGCACCGATTTCGGTACAGTGGTGCTGCACGTCTCCCCCGAGTCCGCCACTGGCGGCCCCCTGGCAGTCGTGCAGACGGGGGATGTCATCCAATTCGATGTGCCGAACCGACGCCTGGATCTCGTAATCTCCGGCGAGGAGCTGGAGCGTCGATTGGCCCGGTGGCGACCCGCGGGACCGCGTGTTGAACGAGGTTATCTCCGGCTGTACATCGATCATGTCCTTCAGGTGCACGAAGGGTGTGATTTCGATTTCTTGCGAGGGCGAGAGCCGCTGGTGGATGAGGCAGCGGTCGTCGACTAGCGGCTGCGAGGCGCCGGCGTGGGGCCGGCGTCACGCATCGGCGTTCACTCCCGGCAGAAGGAGGATCAGGGCATGGCCGTTACCAAGGTGACACGATGGCATCTCAAGGGCGAGGGCTACGAGTTCTGCAACTGCGACTTCGGCTGTGGCTGCAACTTCGGCGGCTCCCCGAACTCGGAGGACGGGAGTTGCCGCGCGTTTGTCGGCTTGCGGATCACCGAAGGGAAGTGTGGTGACGTCAACCTCTCGGGCATCAAGTGCGCCAGCATCTTTGCCTGGCCGAAGGCGATCCATGACGGGAACGGCAAGGCGGTGTTCGTCGTCGGCCCCGCGACGCGTGACAAGCAGGTCGAGGCGCTCGCCAACATCTTCACCGGCAAGCTCGGGGGCCTGCCGTGGGAAATCCTCGGCCCGACCTTCCAAGTCGCGGGTCTGGTGAGAGCCAAGATCACGATCGACGGCAAAGGCCGCAAGAGCACGTTCCGGGCCGAAGGCGTGGGCGAAGGGCGCGGCGACACATTCAAGAACCCCGTGACCGGCGAGGAGCACCTGGCCGACGTCCACCTCCCGAAGGGCTTCATCTGGAAGAAGGGGGAATGCGGGCAGGGATCGTTTCAGGCGGCGGCGGAAGGCCTCTCGGTCGCGGCAACGAAGAGCAACTGGATTTACTACAAGTTCAACTGGTCGAACAAGTAAGCGGCGCGGGCGCCCGGAGGCCGGAGAGGGGCGAATCGTCAAGGTCGAGCGACCCCGCCGCTGACCCGCGGGGCATCACACCGCGCCAGAGTCTTGTTGGACCAGAAGCCGGCCGCGGTCATGGCGCGAATCCGCGCGTCCGTCAGGCCGGTCTCGGGGGCCTGCGCGGTCATGCCCTGGGCCGGGTTTCGGTGCAAGAGTCCGGTCCCCCTGGCTGCCGCTGCCCGGCCCACCTCATCTTCCGCGGCGGATCTCCGCGTGCCTCGCCGTCCGTGGCCGCGTCATCGGTTTCCCCGCGTGGGGCCCGTGCCGCCGAACCGCTCCAGCCGATAGCTCTCCACCTCCGGCACGACGGCCGTCTCGCCTTTCGTCACCAGATCCGCCACGATCGCTCCCACCGCGGGCGAGATCTGCACACCGACCCCACCGGCCCCGACGGCATTGTAGAAGCCACGGAGCTCCTGGAGTTCCCCGATGATCGGACGGGAATCGGGGGTCAAGGGGTACAGCCCGGCCCACCCACCCTTGACGACGAAGTCCTGGGCCCCGGGATACCGAGCCGCCATCAACTCGGACACGCGAACCGCGTAGGCCCAGTCGGGATCCTGCTTGTACGCGTCGGGATTCTCCGGCCGCTCCCAGTTGCCGCAGCCCTCCCAGTGCAGACCGGCGATGAGTCGGCTCGACGTGTCGTCCCGGAAATACAGCCCCTCGCGCTCGATGCCCGGCACATAGTCCACGATCATGGGCACGGGTCTCGCGAGCGGCTCGGGCGGCTCGAAGATGACGATCTGCCGGCGATACCCGTCAACCGGCAAGAGGATCCCGACCATGTCTCCCACACGCCGCGCCCATGCCCCGGTCGCGTTTATCACGATCTCGCACTGAATCTCCTCCCCGCCGCACTCCACGCCCACCGACCGGCCCGCGCGAATGCGGATCCCGGTGACCTTTGAGCCCTGGAGGACACGACCTCCGCCCTGCTTCCCCAACTCGGCAAAGAGTTCGCACATTCTCACCGGATCGATATAGCCGTCGGATGGTCCGAAGAGGGCGCCCGTGAGATCGTCGCTTCGAAGGGCGGGAACCCTCCGGGCGACCTCGCCCCGATCGAGAACGATGGCGTCCGTGATTCCGTACTCCCGCTGGATCTCGACACTGCGGCGAAACTGCTCCAGATCGTCGGCCGTGTGCCCGAGGCGAATATACCCGTGGTGGACGAACGGCAGACCGTATTCCTGCTCGAAACGACGAAACACCTTCATGGACCACGCGCAGAGCGCAATCTTCTCGCGGGAGAGATACTGGGTCTCAACGACCGCCGCGGATCGCCCCGACGAGCCGGAGGCCACGGTGCCCTGCTCCACCAGGACGACGTCTCCAACGCCCCGCTCCACCAGGTGGTAGAAGCAGCTCGTCCCGATCGCGCCTCCCCCGACGACAACGGCTCGCACACGCACGGTGCTGGCTCCTCTTCCCCACCGGGCAATCGATCTCCTGGGAATCCCGAGGGCGCGCCCGCCGGTCCACGGCACGGCGACTCGGATCACACGTCAGAGCTCCACGAGCCGGGCCGGGCTGGTGGTCAGCAGGACCCCACCGCGGCACGCGGGCGAGTCTCGGGCTCTGATGCCCGCCGGAAGGCTGGCAGCACGGGCCCCATCGTGGCACGCTACGCGACGGGCGGAGGTCGAGACTCGCCGTGGCCGCGCCAGCAGGCGCGCCCATTGTAGGCCACGCGCGCTGACCTCAACAAGCACGCCCCGCGGCCACGTCCCCTGCGGCCCCCAGAGGTCGGTATAATGTGCGCGGTCCGCACCGCCCGATAGAAGGAGGAGGCCGGCATCGAGCCGACCCGCGACGTGTCCGCCATGACCGTACAGATCAGCGCGAGCGCCCTCCTGACATTCCTCGGCGGGCTGTACACGCGCCTCCAGTCCCCCCCGCCGGCGCGCGGCACGACGCCATAGAACTCCTCGCGCAGCTCCTCCTGGCCGGCGTCATCGCGGGCAGCAACTACGCCCTCCTCGCGGTCGGCTACACGCTCGTCTACGGCGTCCTCGGCTTCATCAACTTCGCCCACGGTGACGTGGCGATGGTCGGCGCCTACCTGACCCTGCTCCTGTCCGTCTCGGCCGGGCTCCCGATCCCCGCGGCGATCGGGGTCGCCATGCTCGCGACCGCGGCGCTCGGGGTCGGCATCGAGCGCCTCGCGTACCGGCCGCTGCGCCGCGCCCATCGCCTGGCCCCGCTCATCAGCGCCATCGCGGTCTCCCTCGCCCTCGAGTCGGCGGCGCTCCTGCTCTGGGGCGCGGAGGTGCGCACCTTCCGCCTCCCGGTGTCGATCGGCTGGCAGGTCGGCCCGGCCCTGATCACGCCGGTCCAGGTCGCGATCCTCGCGACCGCCGTCGCGGCGATGGTGGCGCTGCAGCTCCTCCTGACCCGGACGCGCCTGGGCACGGCCATCCGCGCGACGGCGGACAACCTCCCCGTCGCCCAGGTGGTCGGGATCAACACGAACCGGGTGATCGCCGCCGTGTTCGCGCTCGGCTCCGCCCTGGCGGCCCTGGCGGCCGCCCTCCTCGCCCTCGAGGCCAACCTCCACCCGACCCTCGGGGTCGTCATGGGGATCAAGGCGTTCGCGGCCGTGGTCCTCGGCGGCATCGGGAGCGTTCCGGGGGCGCTCGCGGGCGGCTTCGTGATCGGGCTCGCGGAGAACCTGGGCGTCTGGTACATCCCCCCCGTCTGGAAGGACGCGATCGCTTACGCGGTCCTGGTCGGGATGCTCGTCGCCCGGCCCCAGGGGCTCTTCGGCCGCCGCGAGGCCGCCGCGCCGAAGCTATGATCCCGCACCTCCTCACGTTGATGGCGATCTACGCCATCCTGGCGGTCTCCCTGAACCTCGTGGTCGGCCTCACGGGACTCTTCAACCTCGGGCACGCGGCGTTCTTCGGGATCGGGGCCTACGCCTCGGCGCTGCTGGCGCTCGCCGGGTATCCCTACCCTGTCTCGCTCGCCGCCGCGATCACGCTCCCCGCGCTGACGGGCGTGCTGGTCGGGCTCCCGACGCGGCGGCTCCGCGGGGACTACCTGGCGATGGCGACCCTCGGCTTCGGCGAGATCGCGCGGGCGGTCTTCCGCAACTGGGTGAGCCTCACCCGCGGGCCCATGGGACTCCCGGGCATCCCGCACCCGAGTCTCTTCGGCGTCTCGATCGATACCGCCGGCAAGTTCGTCGTGCTGGCCGGCAGCGCGCTCGCCCTGACGTGGCTCGCCATCGAGATCCTGACTCGGGCGCCGTTCGGCCGCGCGCTTCGCGCGATCCGCGAGGACGAGCTGGCGGTCCAGGCGCTCGGCAAGAACCCGGAGCCCTTCAAGCTCCAGGCCCTCGCCCTCGGAGCCGGGTTCGCCGGCCTCGGTGGGAGCCTCTACGCCCACTACATCGCGTTCGTGGATCCCTCGCCGTTCACGCTGCCGACGACCATCTTCCTCTTCCTCCTGATCGTGCTCGGCGGCCTCGGCAACCACGCGGGGAGCGTCCTGGCGGCCTTCGGGCTCCTCGCGGCCCGCGAGTCGCTCCGCTTTGCCGGGCTGCCGCCCTCCATCGCCGCGCCGCTCCAGCAGCTCGTCTTCAGCCTCCTCCTGGTCGTCCTCGTGATCTACCGGCCGTGGGGGTTCTTCCCCGAGCCGACCCTCCGGAGCGCCCGTGCTCGTCGTGCGTGACCTCGTCAAGGCCTTCGGCGGGATCGTGGCGCTCGACGGCTGCTCGCTCGAGGCGCCGGCCGACGGGATTACCGGCCTGATCGGGCCGAACGGCTCCGGCAAGAGCACGCTCTTCAACTGCGTCACCGGCTTCTACCGGCCCGAGGCCGGCGCCGTGCGCTTCCGGGGGCAGCCGCTCGCAGGCCTCGCCCCCTGGCAGGTCGCCCGGCGCGGAATCGTGCGGACGTTCCAGCTCACGCGGGTCTTCCCGCGGATGACCTGCCTGGAGAACCTCCTCTTCGCCCCGGCGGACCAGCCGGGCGAGGGCCTCGTGCCCGCGCTGCTCAGACCGCCACGCGTCCGGAGGACCGAGGCCGGCCTCCGGGCGCGCGCAGAGACGCTGCTCGCCCGGGTCGAGCTCGAGCCCTACGCCGACGCGCTGGCCGGGAGCCTCTCCTACGGACAGCAGAAGCTCCTCGAGCTGGCCCGGGCGCTCATGACAGAACCGCAGCTCCTGCTCCTCGACGAGCCAGCCGCCGGCATCAACCCGGCGCTCCTGGACCGGCTGGTCGGGCTGATCCGCGCCCTGCACGGCGAGGGGAGGGGCTTCCTGGTCGTCGAGCACGACATGCGGCTGGTGATGAGCCTGTGCGACCGCATCATCGTGCTCGACCACGGGCAGACGATCGCGGCGGGCCCACCGGCCGAGGTGGCGCGGGACCCACGCGTCCTCGAGGCCTACCTGGGGAGTGCCTGATGGGCCTCGAGGTGCGGGGGCTGTGGGCCGGCTACGGCAAGACGGAGGTCCTGCGCGGCGTCTCGCTCCGCGTGGACGACGGGGAGATCGTGGCGATCATCGGGCCCAACGGGGCGGGGAAGTCGACGCTCCTCCGGGCGCTCTACGGCCAGGCCGACATCCGCCGGGGCGAGGTGCTGCTGGACGGCGCCTCGCTGCTCACCACGCCGGCCCACGCCCTCGTCACCCGCGGCGTGGCCTGCGTCCCACAGGGCCGGAGCGTGTTCCCCTCGCTCACGGTCAGGGAGAACCTCGACCTGGGGGTCTACCACGAGGGCCGGCGCCCGGATCGCGGCCGCCTCGACGAGGTGCTCGCCCAGTTCCCCGTGCTGGGGGAGCGCCTGCGGCAGCGCGCCGACACGCTCTCGGGCGGTGAGCAGCAGATGCTCGCCCTGGCCCGGGCGCTCCTCTCCCGCCCGCGGCTGCTCCTGCTGGACGAGCCGTCGCTCGGCCTGGCGCCGCGGATCCAGGATCAGCTCTTCGGCACGATCGGGGCGATCAGCGCGCGCGGCCTCACGGTGCTGATGGTAGAGCAGAACGCCCGGCGGGCCCTCGGGCTGGCCCACCGGGCGTACGTGCTGGAGCTCGGACAGAACCGGTTCGAGGGCCCGGGCCGGGCCCTCTTAGCCGATCCGCAGGTCCAGCGCCTCTACCTCGGCTCGGCGTAGCCTACTTCGTCCACGGGACCCACTTGCCGTCCTTGACCTGGTAGGCCTCGTAGTACTCGGCCACGATGTTGAACTGGTTGAGCGCCTTCGGCCCGGAGGGCCCCTTGTAGCCCTTGGCCACGTCTTTGATCTTCTTCTGGAGCGCCTCGCCCATCATCGCGCCGGCCTCGAGCGCCCTGGCCACCACCATCGTCGTGTCGTAGGCGAAGTCCGCCCAGATCGTCGGCTCGGACCCGAATTTCTTCTGGAACTTCTCCGCGAAGCTCTTGTAGACCGCGGTGCTCTTGTCCCCGGGCGAGAGCGCGATGAACCCCTCGGCGCCCGCGCCGGCGAGCTCGGGAACCTCCTTGGTCTGGAGCGCGGTGTCGCCAATCCACTGCGCCTGAAGGCCGAGCTCCTTGGCCTGCTTCAGGATGAGCGAGCCTTCCTTCACGTGGCTCACGATGAACACGACCTTGGGGTTCGTCGCCTTGACCTTCAGTACCTCAGCCCGGAAGTCGGTCCCCCCGACCTCGTGCCCCTGCTCGATCAGGACCTTGCCCCCCGCCTTCTTGAACGCGGCCACGAAGCCGTCCTTCACCCCGATCCCGTAATCGTTGTTGATGTACATGACGGCCGCTTGCTTGTGCCCGAGCTTCTTGGCGAGGTGTGACCATTCCACGCCCGCCGCGTCGTCCGTCGCCATCATGCCGAAGAAGTACGCGCCGCACTTCTTGAGCCCGGGCGCCGTCGAGATCGACGAGATGAGGACGACCTTCGCCTCCTGGGCCTTGGGGCACAGCGACAGCGTGACGGTCGAAGACCCCGAGCCCATCACCACCGGGACCTTGTCGGACTGGACGAGCTTGAGGAACGCCGTCTGGGCGTCCGCCGCGGCGAGCCGGTCGTCCTCGAAGACGACCTCGAGCTGCATCTTCTTCTTGGCCCAGGCGGCGTTGATCTCGTCCAGCGCGAGATCCGTCCCCTTCTTCATGCTCTGGCCATAGACCGCCGCGTCCCCGGTCAGATGGTTCACGAACCCGATTTTGACGGTCTTCGTCTGCCCCCACGCCGAAGCGCTGAGCAGGAGCACCAGACCGACGCCCGCGAGTCTCCGGATGCGTGTCATCTCGGACCTCCTTACTTAACCGACGATGGAGTAGGCGTACTTGCCGCGGATGAGCCGACCCGTGCTGAACCGGTCCGCCCGGAAGAACTCGAGCCGCTCATCCCGGCGGCCATCCACGACGAGCCCGGCCATCATCGCGCCGACAGCCGGGCAGAGCTTGAAGCCGTGACCCGAAAAGCCGGCAGCCACGAAGAACCCCGGCACCTCGTCGATCGCATCGAGCACCGGGTGCCAGTCCGGGGTCACGTCGTAGATCCCGGCCCACCCACCGCGGGAAAACCCGCGCTCGAGAACCGGGTATCGGTGGCTGGCCCGGCCGCCGAAGTCGGTGATCGTGTCGAGATCCACGCCCTCGTTGTACCGGTCCGGATCCGCGAGGTGAGCGGCATCGCCCGGATCGATCGAGCCCACGAGGCAGAGGTCGCCGGTCTCGGGCCGCATGTAGAACTGGTGGACGAAGTCGGCGTAGATCATCGGCGCCCGACCGAAGTCGGGAGGGCGCCGAAAGGCGCACACGGGGTGCCGCGAGGGCTCGATCGGCAGCTTCACGTCGACCGCGGCCGACAGGCGGTGGGCCCACGGGCCAGCCGCGTTGACGACGATCGGCGCCGCGATCGGCCCCGCCGCCGTTTCGACGGCCACCACGCGGCCTCGCTCCAGCCGGATGCCGGTGACCTCCCGGCCCTGAACGATCCGCGCGCCACGCGCCCGCGCGACGTCGGCCAGCGACGTCGTCGTGGAGACGGGATCGCAGTAGCCCGCCTCCGGCTCGTACGCGGCAGCCGCGAGGTCGTCGGTGGAGAGCTGGGGCTCGAGCCGGTGCAGCTCGTCGCCGGCCACGATGCGGACGTCGATTCCGACGCCGCGCTGGAGGGCGACGTTGCCTTCGAGGGCCGGCAGATCCGCCTCGCGGACGCCGACGAGGAAGCCGGTCCGGACGAAGCCGCACGTGCCGCCGATCCGATCCCCCCACTGCTGGAAGACCCGGAGGCTCTCGAGGGCCATCCGCGCCGTCACCTCGTTCGAGTAGTGCTGGCGCACGATCGCGGTGGACCGGCCGGTGGGACCCGACGCCAGAGCAGCCTTCTCGAGGAGAACCACCCGGCGGACCCCGCGCTCGGCGAGGTGACACGCGATGCTCGCGCCCGTGCAGCCGCCCCCGATCACGACGATATCGGCGGTCTCGGCCACGGCCGGGATGCTAGCGCGCGCCCATTCCCCTGTCAAGGCGCATGCCTCGCTCGCGGGGCGTCTCAGCGGGGAGGTCGCCGGGACGGAGCCACTTGGCGAACGCCGCCCTGATCCCGGGGAGGCAGCAGACCAGCCCGGCCTCGTCCCGCAGAGTCGCTACAGCCGGCCGAGTACCCCCCGATCGGCTGGACCAGCCGCGCCCGGTCCGTGGGGCGCCGACGGACGCAGACGCCCTATACTGGTGGCGGTCGTGAGTCTCTTCGGGGTCTTTGCCGTCCTGATCACGGTGACCGCGGCGGGGACTGGCCGTGCCTGAGCCGCTCGCCACCCTGCTGGCCCGCTACGGGTACGTCGTCGTCTTCCTCGGCGTGTTCCTCGAGAACCTCGGCGTTCCCGTCCCGGGCGAAACGGTCCTGCTCGCCGCCGGCTTTCTCGCCCATCGGGGCGCGTTCTCCCTGCCGTGGGTCGTCGCCCTGGGCATCACCGCCGCGATCCTCGGCGACAACCTCGGCTACTGGATCGGGCGCCGCGGCGGCCGACCGCTCGCCGAGCGGCACGGGCGGCTCCTCGGCTTGACACCGTCGCGGCTTGCGGCGTTCGACGCCTTCTTCGCCCGGCACGGCGCGAAGACCGTCTTCTTCGCCCGGTTCATCACGGGCCTCCGGGTCGTCGCCGCCCTGCTCACCGGGATGAGCGGGCTCCCCTGGCCGCAGTTCCTCCGCTACAACGCCGCCGGGGCCGTCACGTGGGCCACGGCGGTCGTTCTCGCCGGGTACCTCTTCGGACAGAGCCTGGACCTTCTCCACCGCTGGACGGGCCGCGCGGGCCTGTTCGGCCTGGCGCTGGTCGGGGCGCTGATCGCGCTCGCGCTCCTGCGTCGTATGGGCCAGACCCTGCTGGCGCAGGCGAAGACGCGACCCCGCATCGCCCTGACGCTGCGGGAGATCGTTCTCGTTGCAACCAGCCTCGGGGGGATCGCGCTGTTCGCGAAGCTCGCCGAAGACGTCGTGAACCGCGAATCCTCCGCATTCGACGCGGCGGTCTTCACCGCGCTGCACCGGTTCGCGACGCCGTGGCTCGACCGCGTCATGACGTTTCTCTCGGCGCTCGGCTCGCCCCCGGCGATCGTCGCCATCGTCCTCGCCGCCCTCGCGTGGTGCCTCGACCGCAGCGACCGCCGCGCCGCCGCCGTGCTCGCCGCGGTCGCGGCCAGCACGGAGGCCCTGAACTGGCTCCTCAAGAGCGCCTTTCACCGGACCCGCCCGCCGCTCGCGGCCGCGGCACTCCCCGCAAGCTACAGCTTCCCCAGCGGCCACGCGATGGCGGCGGCTGGCATCTACGGCGTGGTCGCGGTAATCCTCGCCAGGCTGGAGCCGCGCCTCCGCCGTCCCCTCGCGTGGAGCACCCCGCCGCTGACGTTGCTCATCGGCATCTCGCGCGTCTATCTCGGCCAGCACTGGGCGACCGACGTCCTCGCGGGCTTCGCCGCGGGCGTCGCCATCCTCGTTGGAGGCGTCTACGCCCTGGACCGGCGCGCGGGGTCGCGCGGGGTGCCTCCGGACCGGGCGGGGTGAGGGCGACCGATCCTGACCCGCCGCAGAGGTCACGGGGCCGGGGGCGAGGCGGGCGCGCTCGGGGCGCGCCCAGTCTGGACGGCGGGATCCCCCGGGACACGGCGTGCACGGACGACGCCCCGGACAAAGCAGGGCGTCACTCCCGCCTAAACCGGGAAAACGTTCGCGCTCCCTGCCACCTTCCCTGGGCTCAGGCCGTAAAGCGCATCGAAGAGCGCCGAGTGGAAGCCGCCGGGGCCCGATGAGCTCGCGGAGGCCCGTTCGGCAGCCAGGCCGAATACGACCAAGGCCGCCTCGCCGTCTCCTATCCTACCGCTTCACCG
>CAZDYT010000022.1:3484-16735 GCA_964509395.1 uncultured bacterium | reverse complement strand
CCCGGGCCGGTCGTGAGGAGAACTGGATGACACGCTCCCCGTTGCTCGTCCTGCTGGTGCTGCTGTTCGTCGTCCTGCCGTTGGGCGGCCAGGCGCTGGCGCTCTACACCGATTGGCTCTGGTTCGAGGAGGTGGGCTACGAGGCGGTGTTCCTGCGCGTCGTGGCGCTGCGCGGCGCCCTCTTTCTGGCCGTCGGACTGTTCAGCTTCGTCTTTCTCTGGACGAACCTCCGCGCGGCGGCGTACGCGCGCCCGCCCGACGTCTTCTGGGAGCTCGAGGAGCCGCTCGGGCTCCCAAGCCGCCTGATCCTCGAACCCCTCCTCCGACGCGCCCTGATCCCCGTCACCCTCGTGATCGCCCTGCTCTTCGGCCTGTCGGCGACCGCCGAGTGGCAGACCCTCCTCACGTATCGGCACGCGCAGGCGTTCGGTCTTGCCGACCCGATCTTCCAGCGGGACGTCGGCTTCTATGTCTTTCGGCTTCCGCTCTGGCGCCAGGCACTCGAGTGGGTCTTCCTGCTGGTCGGGTGCACGCTGCTCGCGACCGCCTTGCTCTACTTCCTCGGGCGGGTCCTGGTCTTGACCGCCCGGGGTCCGGTGATCACGGCGCGGGCGCGGGCGCAGCTCCTCGGGCTGCTCGCGCTCTTGCTCTTCGCGAAGGCCTTCGACTTCTACCTCGACCGGTTCGACCTCCTCTACTCGCAGCGAGGTGCGGTGTTCGGGGCCACGTACACCGACGTCCACGCAACCCTGCCCGGGCTGTGGATCCTGACCGTGCTGGCCGCGCTGGTGGGCGTGGCGGCGCTGCTCCAGATCCTGTGGCGTGGGGCCCGGACGGTCGTCGCGGGGCTGGTGGTTCTGGCGATGGGCTGGATGGTCGGCGTCTGGGCCGTTCCCGCGGTGGTCCAGCGCATCCGCGTCGCACCGAACGCCCTGGTCGCCGAGAGCCCCTTCATCGCGCACCACATCCGGCTGACGCGTCAGGCGTTCGCGCTGGACCGGATCGAGGAGCGGGACTTCCCGGCCCGCGAGTCCCTCGAGCCGGCCGACCTCGCGCGCAATGCGGCGACGCTGAAAAACGTGCGCTTGTGGGACCAGGGGCCGCTGCTCGCCACGTTCGTCCAGCTCCATGAGATCCGCACGTACTACCGCTTCGTGGATGTGGACAACGACCGGTACAGGATCGACGGCGAGTATCGGCAACTCATGCTGGCCGCCCGCGAGCTGTCCTATCAGAACCTGCCCCGGGATCCCGAGGGGCGGGACGCGGACCGCCGGTGGATCAACGAGCACCTGCAGTACACCCACGGCTACGGCGCGGTGGTCGGGCCCGTCAACCGCAGCACGCCGGAAGGGCTTCCGGAGCTGTTCATCCGCGACATCCCGCCGGCGTCGAGCGTCTCGCTCAAGATCAGCCGACCCGAAATCTACTACGGCGAGATCGCGAACGACTATGTCTTCGTGGGGACGCGCTCCAGGGAGATCGACTACCCCGCCGGCGACGAGAACGTGTACACGACCTACCAGGGGACGGGCGGCGTGCCGGTCCGGTCTCCCTGGCGCCGGCTCCTCCTGGCGGTGCGCTTCGGGTCCTACCGGGTCTTGCTGAGCGACGAGATCACGCGGGAGAGTCGGGCGATGTACTACCGCCAGGTGGGTGAACGGGTGCGCCGGATCGCGCCCTTTCTCCGCTTCGACGCGGACCCGTACCTCGTGGTTCGCGCCGATGGCACGCTCGTGTGGGTGATCGACGCGTACACGACGACCCAACGGTTTCCCTACGCGGAACGCGTCGTCGGCTTCGGCAACTACGTGCGGAACTCCGTCAAGGCCGTCGTGGACGCCTACCAGGGGGCCGTGACCTTCTACCTCGCGGACCGGCAGGATCCGATCGCGCGGGCGTACGCCCAGGCGTTCCCCGAGCTCTTCCGACCCCTCGACGCGATGCCGCCCGACCTGCGGGCGCACATTCGCTATCCCGCGGGCCTCTTCGCCGTCCAGGCCCGGATGTACGCCACCTATCACATGCAGGACCCGCGGGTCTTCTACAACAAGGAAGACCTCTGGTCGATCCCGCGTCGGCAGGAGGGCGGACGCGAGCGCGAGATGGAGCCCTACTATACTATCATGCGGCTGATCGGCGAGCCCCGCGAAGAGTTCGTCCTGCTGACGCTCTTCACCCCGCTGCGCCGGGACAACATGATCGCGTGGCTCGCGGCCCGGTCGGACGGGGAGCAGTACGGGCGCCTGTTCGCCTTCCTCTTCCCCAAGCAGCGGCTCGTCTATGGGCCCCGCCAAATCGCCGCGCGGATCGACCAGGACCCGGTGATCTCGCAGCAGCTGTCGCTCTGGAACCAGCGCGGCTCGGCGGTGGTCCGGGGAAGTCTGCTGGCCATCCCCATCGAGGAGTCGCTGATCTACATCGAGCCGATGTACCTCGCGGCGGAAAAGGGGTCGATCCCCGAGCTCAAGCGCGTCTTCGTGGCCTACGGCAACCAGATCGCGATGGAGGAGACGCTGGAGGCCTCCCTGCAGGCCATCTTCGAGCGCCGCCCCGTGGCGGCGAGGGGGCTGGCGCCCGAGACCACGGCGCGGCCACCAGGCGGAGACGCCCTCGGGATGCTGGTCGGCCGGGCGTGGGAGGCGTGGACGCGGGCGCAGGAATCCCTGCGCCGCGGCGACTGGGCCGGGTACGGCGAGGCCCAGAAGCGGCTGGAGGACGCGCTGCGGACCCTGCGCGAGCGCAGCGGACCGCCCAGCCGGTAGGTGGGTCTCCTCGGGCTGTATTGGAGGATCCTGCGGGAGGGCACCACGCCGCTCCCCTCGGACCTCCAGACGCTGTCGACCCCGCGGCGAAGACCCTGCCCGCTCCTGTACGGGAAGCTCTGGACGGATTCGCAGCGGCGGACGGTGGCGTTCCTGCGAACGCAGGAGCCCGTGGCGCCCACCACGACCTTCCTCGTCTACGACTTCAGGCGGGAGCGCTGAGCGCCGCCTCGAGAGCGCCGGCGACCCCCGTCGGCCTCGCCGGAGGGGGAACTCCGGCCCTCAGGTCTGCGCACGCAGGAACAGGAAGAGCCCGAGGGTGGCGAACAGAACGTTGGCGGCCCACGCGGCCACCAGCGGCGGGAGGATCTCCGTCCGGGCCAGCGCCACCGCCGCCGAGTGCACGACGAAGTAGGCCAGCCCCAGGGCCAGGCAGAGGGCGACTCCGATGAGCCGGCCCCCGCGCGGGGACCGGAGGGCAAACGGGATCCCGACCAGCGCCATGATCAGGTGCGCGAACGGGTACGCCGTCTTGGAATAGAGGTCCACCAGATACTTCCCGACTTTGTGCCCGGCTTCTTGGAGACGCTGGATGTAGCCGCGAAGCTCGACGTAATTCATCACATCGGGCGCCTTGGGGATCTGCGCGAAGTCCTCGAACTCCTCGGGCAGGCGCACGGCCAACTCCCGAAACGGCTGGGTCCGGTCCGGCCGGCCGGGCTCGAACTCGCGCAGCATGCCGTCCCGCAGCTCCCAGGAGTGATCCAGTTCCCGCCAGCGCATCCGCCGAGCGTCCCAGCGGCGCCGGATCCCGAAGTCGGCGTCGAGATCGAGAATGGAGATGTCGCTCATCTCGCGGTTCGCCGGGTCGAGCAGATCGATGTGATAGATCCGACTCTCGCGGCCCGCGCCCTCGCGGCCTCGGTACCAGATCTGGGTGCGCTTCTGGAGGTGGGGGAGCGTCCGGCGCTTGATCTTGATCTCGTCGACCTCGACGCCCTTCTGGTTGAGGACGGGGAGCACGATCTCCTGGAAGGAAAACGCCCCCACCGTGACGAGCGCCGCGAGCCCGAAGATCGGGAGGCTCACGCGGTACAGGCTGATGCCGCCGGCCTTGAGCGCGGTCAGCTCGTTGTTGCGGGAGAGGTTCAGGAAGAGCAGGATCGTGGCCATCAGGACCACGATGTGGAGCCCTTGATAGACGAAGGGCGGCGTGCGGTAGAGGAAGTGCTCGAGGATGAGCCAGACGGGCGGCTTCAGCCTGATGTATCGATCGAGCGTGGTCATGAGATCGCCGACGATGACGACGACCGTCGCCAGGGCGAGCCCGTAGGCGAACAGGGTCAGGAACTCGCGACTGAGGTAGCGGTCGACGATGTGGAGGTGGTTGCTGCGGGCAATCCGGCGCACGCGGCGGATCGGGCGGCGCGCGCCGCCGGCGAGCGGGCGCGGGCGTCGGACGCGGAAGCGGCGCGCGCCACGGGCCACGGCTGACGCGACGTGCTGGAGAGCCTGGGTGAAGGGGAGCGGCCGCTCCGTGACGTGGGCCCAGAGGAGGTAGAGGCCGAACGCCGCGACGAGGAGGTTCGGGCCCCACATCGCGAGCCACGGCGGGATCCGGCCGGCATCGCCGAGCTGCTCGCCCACCGTGAGGAACACGTAGTAGAAGAGCACGATCGGCAGCAGGATCACGAAGGCTGCCCAGCGCCCGCCCCGGTGGGCGCGGATGCCGAGCGGGACGCCGACGACGGCGAAGACGAGGCAGGCCGTCGGGATGGCGTACTTCTTGTGGATCTCGACCCAGTAGGGGTTCGAGGTGCCCCCGGCCTGCACCGCTTGCGCGGCGTTCTCGCGGAGCTCCGCCAGCGTCATCTCCCGGTCGCCTTTGGGCGCCTCTCCGGCGCGGACCAGGGGGTTCTCGAGCGTCAGGGTGAGGTCGTACAGCCGGAACATCACCTGCCGGTACTTCTGGAAGGTCCGCGGCACGGTTTCGTGCACGGTCCCGTTGAGGAGCCGCAGCGTGATCCGCCGGTTGACCTCGTCCGAGAGCAGGTGGCCTTCTCTGGCTGTCACCACGCGCAGCTCGTCGGGGTTGCGCTCGTCGGCGACGAACACGTTCCGCAGCGCGACCTGGTCGGGGGCCATTTCCTCGACGTAGATCACGAAGTGCCCGAACGTGTCGTTGAAGACCCGCTCTTTCAGGCCGACGGAGGCCTGGGTGCGGAGGATGTCGAAGATGAGGGACTTGAACGCGTAGTTCGCCCTCGGGACCGCCTCCATCATGAGGACTCCGGTCACCAACGCCGTGGCGACCCCGAACGCCAGCACCGGTCGGAGGAGGCGGAGGGAGCTCACGCCCGAGGCCTTGAGGGCGACGATCTCCATGTCGGCCGAGAATCGACCGAACGCCACGAGGATCGCCAGGAGGAAGCCGATCGGAATGGTCAGGACCAGGAAGGCGGGCAAGAGGTAGGCGAGGAGCAGGAGGACGAGGTGGACGGGCACACCCTTGTTGATGATGAGGTCCGTCAGGTCGAAGATCTTGTCGAGGAGGAGCAGGAACGTGAAGACGAACAGGCCGAGGAGGAACGGGACGACCAGCTCCTTCCAGACGTAGCGATCGAGAATCCGCATAGGCACTCTCTCGCGTCATTCTAACCCCGATCCACACGAGACCCAGCTCGACGATGACCGTGGGCTCCCTCCCGCGGGCGTGGGCGAGGTGGGGCGGGCGGCCGACCTCATCGGCCTTCCTCGCCGTTGTTCGGACCGGGCAGGGGGCCGGAGCGCCGTCCGTCGCCCTGATCGCCGCCGCGCGGTCTCGGATCGTGGCGGGCCGGGTGCTGCTCGCGCGGGCGGCGTGCCGTGTCACGAGGCGAACCGAGATGCTACAATGAGCCCCGTGCCAGGGAAGCCGACCGCCGGGCCCCGCCTCTCGAGTGACGCCGTGGTGCTGCCGGATCGCTACGACCCCCGCCAGGTGGAGGAGCGCTGGTACCGGACCTGGGAGGAGCGCGGGTACTTCCGGGCCGATCCCTTCGCCAAGGCGAAGCCGTATGCGATCGTGATCCCGCCGCCGAACGTCACCGGCTCGCTCCACATCGGCCATGCCCTCAACAACACCCTGCAGGACATCCTGGTCCGGTGGAAGCGGATGGAGGGTTTCAACACGCTCTGGCAGCCGGGAACGGACCACGCCGGCATCGCCACCCAGTTCGTCGTGGAGCGCCGGCTCGCGGCGGAGGGGACCACGAAGGAAGCGCTGGGGCGCGAGGCCTTCGTCAAGCGCGTCTGGCAGTGGAAGGAGGATTCCGGCGGCACGATCGTGCGCCAGCTCAAGCGCCTGGGCGCGTCCTGCGACTGGGAGCGCGAGCGCTTCACGATGGACCCCGGGCTCTCGGCGGCCGTGCGGGAAGTGTTCGTGCGGCTGTGGGAGGAGGGGCTCATCTACCGCGGCGACTACATCGTGAACTGGTGTCTCCGCTGTCGGACGGTGCTGTCGGATCTCGAGGTCGAGCACGAGGAGCGCGACGCCGAGCTCTACTACATCAAGTACGGGCCCCTCACGCTCGCCACCGTCCGACCCGAGACGAAGCTCGGGGACACGGCGCTGGCCGTTCACCCCCAGGACAAGCGCTACGCTCAGTACGTGGGCCAGACGGTCACGATCCAGTCGGTGGAGGGCACCATCCGGATGCGCGTCGTCGCCGACGCGGCGGTGGATCCGAAGTTCGGGACGGGGGTTGTCAAGGTCACGCCGGGTCACGACCCCGCCGACTTCGAGATCGGGCGGCGGCACGACCTCGAGGTCCGTCAGGTCATCGATTTCGACGGGAAGATGAACGCCCTGGCAGGGAAGTACGCCGGGCTCGATCGGTTCGAGGCCCGGCGGCGGATCGTCGAGGACATGCGAGCGTTGGGGTTGATCGAGAAGACGGAGCCGTACCGGCACCGGGTCGGCGTGTGTTATCGGTGCAAGACGTCCGTCGAGCCGCTCGTTTCCAAGCAGTGGTACCTCCGCATGAAGCCGCTCGCTGAGCCGGCGACCAAGGCCGTGCGCGAGGGACGAACCCGGATCGTGCCGCGCCTGTGGGTGAAGACCTACTACGCGTGGATGGAGAACATCCGGGACTGGTGCCTCTCGCGCCAGCTCTGGTGGGGCCATCGGCTGCCGGTCTGGTACTGCGACGCCGAGGGGACGACGCACGTCTCGCGGGAGGACCTGACCGAGTGCCCGCACTGCCGGGGGCCGCTCCGCCAGGACGAGGACGTGCTCGACACCTGGTTTTCCTCCGCCCTCTGGCCGTTCTCCACCCTCGGCTGGCCGCGCGAGACCCCGGAGCTGCGGACCTTCTACCCGACCTCCTGTTTGGTCACGGCCTACGACATCCTGTTCTTCTGGGTCGCCCGCATGACGATGATGGGCCTTCGCATGATGGGCGACGTGCCGTTCCGGGACGTCTACATCCACGCGCTGGTCCGCGACGTCGAAGGCCAGAAGATGTCGAAGTCGCGGGGCAACGCGATCGATCCGCTGGAGGTGATGGACCAGTACGGGACCGATGCCCTCCGCTTCACGCTCGCGGCGCTGGCGGCGCAGGGGCGCGAGATCCGCCTCTCCACCGAGCGGATCGAGGGCTACCGGAACTTCGCGAACAAGATCTGGAACGCGGCGCGCTTCGTCCTGTCCAACCTCGGCGGCCACCGGGCGGCTCTTGCCCGCCAGGCGCCCCCGGGGCTCGCCGAGCGGTGGATTCGGAGTCGGCTCGCGCGGACCGTCGTGGCCGTCCGCCGTGCGCTCGCCGCCTACCGCTTCAACGAGGCGGCCAGCGCCATCTACCAGTTCCTGTGGCACGAGTACTGCGACTGGTACGTGGAGTGGTCGAAGCTCGTGCTCTATCACGGGGACGACCCGGCGGCTCGGGCGCGCGCACAGGCGACCCTGGTCGAAGTCCTGGAGACCACGCTCCGGCTCCTCCACCCCTTCATGCCGTACCTCACGGAGGAGGTGTGGCAGCGTCTGCCGAAGGGGCGTCGGGCGCCGGCCAGCATCATGATCGCGCGCTTCCCCCGGCCGAAGCGGCGGGAGATCGACCCCGCGGTCGAGGGGGAGATGGGGCTCCTGATGGCGGTCGTCGGCGCGGTGCGGAACGTCCGGAGCGAGATGCAGATCCCGCCCGGGCGGCCGCTCACGGTGGTCGTGCGACCCTCCGATGCCGACCGAGCGAGCCTCCTCGAGGGCGCCCGGGCCCCGCTCGCGGCGCTGGCCCGGGCCGAGCTCTTCGTGGATCCCGCCGCGGCGCGCCCGCCGCAGTCGGCGCTGGCGCTGGCCGACGGGTGCGAGGTCTACATCCCGCTGGAGGGCGTGGTGGACTTTGCGGCCGAGCGGCGGCGGCTCACGCGCGAGCTGGCCCGGGCAGAGGAGGAGCTGGCGCGCCTGGCGGCCAAGCTCGCGCGCGCGGAGTTCCGGGAGCGGGCGCCGGCGGAGGTGGTCGCGCGGGAGGAATCACGCCGGGCCGAGCAGGTGGCCGCGCGTGACAAGCTGCGGGACGCCCTCGAGCGCCTCGATGCGATGGACCGGGGCCGCGCCTGACGTCGTCCCCGACGCGGCGCTGACCGACGCGTTCGCCGGCTGCCTGCCGGGCGGCCGGCTGGCCGGACCCCTCCTTGCCTTCACCGCGGTGAGCTCGACGCAGGCAGTCGCCCGCCGGCTCGCGGCCGCGGGCGCCCCCGAGGGCACGGTGGTCCTCGCGGATCACCAGAGCGCCGGCCGCGGTCGGCGGGGCCGACCGTGGCTGGCGTCGCCGGGCACGGCGCTCCTCTTCTCGTGCGTCCTGCGTCCGGCGCTCCCGCCGTCACGCTGGCCCGAGCTGACGCTGGCGGCCGCCCGCGCGGTGGCCGAAGGGGTCGAGGCAACTACCGGCGTGAGAGCCCGGGTCAAGTGGCCGAACGACGTGCTCGTGGGGAACAGGAAGCTCGCGGGCGTCCTGGCTGAGGCTGTCGTCGGGCCGGCGTCCTTCGTCGTTCTCGGCATCGGCATGAACGTTGCCCAGCGAGCTGAGGAGTGGCCGCCCGAACTGGCCGGTCGGGCCGTGTCCCTCGCCGAACTGGGACCCGCCGTGAGTCGGGAGGGGCTGCTGGCGGGCGTGCTCGCCCGCCTGGCCGCGCGCTATGACGAGTTCCTGGGCGGCGGCCGGCTCGCGGTCGGGTTCGGCGAGGCGGTCTCCGCCGAAGGGTCTCGACGCCCCGGAGGCGGCGGCTGATGCTCCTCGTCTTCGACGTCGGCAACACCAACACGAAGCTCGGCGTCTTCGAGGGGCCCCGTCTCGTCGCGTCCTGGCGGTTGACGAGTCGGCGGGAGCAGACCGCCGACGAGTACGGGGTCTTCACGCAGGCGCTCCTGCAGGAGCGAGGGATCGATCCGGCGGCGATCCACGGCGTGGCCATCTCCTCGACGGTGCCACGCGTGCAGCCGACTCTGGAGGAGATGGCGCTCCGCCACTTCGGGGTGAGTGCCCTCGTGGCGGAGCCCGGGGTCAACGTGCCGGTGCCCATCCTGGTGGACTACCCCCGCGAAGTCGGGCCCGACCGCGTCGTCAAGGTCGTCGCCGGCGTGGAGCTCTACACGCCGCCGCTGATCATCATCGACTTCGGGACGGCCACCGTGTTCGACTGCGTGTCGCCGCGCGGCGAGTTCATCGGCGGAGCCATCGCCCCCGGGATCGCGATCGCCGCCGAGGCGCTCACGTCGAAGGCTGCGCGGCTGTTCCGGGTGGAGCTGACGCGGCCCAAGGAGGCGATCGGCCGGAACACGGTCACGAACATCCAGTCGGGCATCGTCTATGGGTACGCGGGACTCGTGGACGGCCTGGTGGAGCGGATGCGGGCAGAGATGGAGGGGACGCCGACAGTGGTGGCGACCGGGGGGCTGGTCGGCTTGATCCACCCGGTCGCCGCGTCCATTCAGATCGTGAACCGGCACCTCACCCTCGAGGGCCTGCGGATCGTCTACGAACGCTCGGGCTGGCGCGGACGCTGAGCCGCACCGCCCAAGGCTTGACACCGGACCGTCGTGGCTCCTATAATGTCCCAACATCTTGTGGGTCCGGTGGCGGGATGTCCCTAGGGGTAGGGCTGACGGCGCGGGCGCCCGAGGAGGGATCCGAGCATGGGGATGTGGATCGGTCGAGGGCGAAAGGCCCGAATGGCCTACGGGTTCGACGACATCGCCCTGGTGCCGGGGACCGTCACGGTCAATCCCAACGAAGTCGACATCTCCTGGGAGCTGGGCGGGCGGCGGATCGAGCTGCCGATCGTGGCCGCGGCGATGGACGGCGTGACGGATCCCCGGTTCGGCGTCGAGATGAGTCGGCTCGGGGGGCTGGCGGTGCTGAACCTCGAAGGCATTCAGACCCGCTATGAGAACCCGGAGGAGGTCATCGAGCGCATCATCTCCTCGACCCAGGAGGAGGCCACCCGGATCATCCAGTCGATCTACGGGGAGCCGATCAAGGAAGAGCTGATCCACCGGCGGGTGAGCGAGATCAAGAAGGGCGGCGGCACGGTGGTCGTGTCCTCGATTCCCCAGCGGGCCATGCGCTTTGCCAAGCTCGCCGAGGAGGCGGGGGCCGACTTCTTCGTGGTTCAGTCCACCGTGGCGACCGCGCGCCACGTGGCCACCGAGTACGAGCCGCTGGACTTCCGGAAGCTCAAGGGCGAGCTGTCGGTGCCGCTGATCGTCGGGAACTGCGTCACGTACGAGGCCACGCTGGAGCTGATGCAGACGGGCGTGGACGCGCTGCTCATCGGGGTGGGCCCCGGCGCCGCATGCACGACGCGGGAGGTCCTGGGGCTCGGCGTCCCGCAGGTCACCGCGACGGCGGACGCCGCGGCGGCGCGCGACTTCTACTACAAGCAGTCGAGCCGCTACGTCCCGATCATCACCGACGGGGGGATGACGACCGGCGGCGACATCTGCAAGGCGCTGGCGGCGGGAGCCGACGCCGTGATGATCGGCTCGGCGTTCGCCCGGGCACTCGAGGCTCCGGGACGGGGCTATCACTGGGGTATGGCGACGCCGCACTCGAACCTGCCGCGGGGGACACGGATCCGCGTCGGGGTCGTCGGGCCGCTCGAGCAGATCTTGTTGGGACCCGCCTTCACCGACGACGGCACGATGAACCTCATCGGAGCGCTCAAGACCTGCATGGGGTCGGTCGGCGCGCGGACGATCCGCGAGTTCCAGCTGACGGAGCTGATCATCGCGCCGGCCATCAAGACAGAGGGCAAGATTTTCCAGAAGGCCCAGCGCGTCGGCATGGGCAAGTAGGGCGGCCGGACCCGGGGCGGCTCTTGCCGGGGCCACCAGCATGAGCGGAGGTCGGGCCCGGCGCCGCACACGCCGTGGGGGGCGGCGTTCGCGGCGGGCCGCCGGATGTCGCGCGGATGGATAAGGTCGCGGTCGTCGACTTCGGATCGCAGTATACGCAGCTCATCGCGCGCTGCATTCGCGAGGCGCACGTGTACTCCGAGATTTTCCCCCCGGACGTCCCGATCGAGCGACTCCTCGGTTACCAGGCGATCGTGCTCTCGGGCGGCCCGGCGAGCGTGTACGACGAGGGCTCACCGCTGCCGCTGGTGCGTTTGTTCGAGACGGGCGTCCCCGTGCTGGGGATCTGCTACGGGATGCAGGCCATGGCCGCCATCCTCGGGGGCAAGGTCGTGCCGGCGGAGCGTCGCGAGTACGGCCGCGCGGAGCTCGTCCTGGGTGAGCCGGACACCTTGTTCGAGGGCGTCACGCCGGAGGGAGCCGGGCGATCGATTACGGTCTGGATGAGCCACGGCGACACGGTCCTGGTTCCGCCCCCGGGATTCGCGCGGCTGGCGAGCACGGCTAGCTGCCCCGTCGCCGCGATGGCCGCGCCCGACCGCGGCCTTTATGCGGTCCAGTTCCACCCCGAGGTGGCCCACACCCCTCAGGGGCGCCGCATCCTCCAGAACTTCCTTTTCCGGATCGTCCGGCTCACGCCCGAGTGGTCCATGGCCTCCTTCGTGGATCAAGCCGTCGAGGGCATTCGCCGGCGAGTGGGCCGGGAGCGCGTCCTGTGTGCGCTCTCCGGGGGCGTCGATTCCGCGGTCGTGGCCGTGCTCGTTCACCGGGCGGTCGGGGACCAGCTCACGTGTGTCTTCGTGGACAACGGCCTCCTCCGGAAGGGAGAGGGGGAGTCCGTCCGCCGGATCTTCCAGGAACACTTCCAAATGAACCTCGTCCACGCGGACGCGGCCAAGCGCTTCCTCGCGCGCTTGCGTGGCGTGACGGATCCGGAAGAGAAGCGGAAGCTCATCGGCGCCGAGTTCATCGAGGTGTTCCGGGAGGAGGCCGAGCGGCTCGGCGCCGTGCCCTTCCTCGCGCAGGGCACCCTCTATCCCGACGTGATCGAGTCCACGCCGTTTCGCGGCCCGTCGGCGACCATCAAGACGCACCACAACGTGGGAGGGCTCCCGAAGGAGCTCGGATTCAAGCTGATCGAGCCGCTCCGGGAGCGCCTCAAGGACGAGGTGCGACAGGTCGGCACGCTGCTCGGGCTGCCCCCGGAGATCGTCTGGCGCCAGCCGTTTCCGGGTCCGGGCCTCGCCGTCCGGATCCTCGGCGAGGTCACCGAGGAGCGGCTGGCTGTCGTCCGGGAGGCCGATGCCATCGTCCAGGAAGAGGTCGAGGCCGCGGGCGTCGCGCGAGAGCTCTGGCAGGCGTTCGCCGTTCTGCTCCCGGTCCGGACGGTGGGCGTCATGGGGGACTACCGGACGTACGCCCAGGTCGTCGCACTGCGGGCAGTCGTGAGTCAGGACGCCATGACGGCGGACTGGGCGCGCCTGCCCTATGACCTGCTCGGGCGGGTTTCGACGCGGATCATCAACGAGGTCAGAGGGGTCAATCGCGTCGTCTACGACATCTCGTCGAAGCCGCCCAGCACCATCGAGTGGGAGTAGGGTCGGGCAGACGGATGCGGAAGCCGGCGCGGGCCGGGCCGAGGGGCGGAGGGGCCAACGCCGCCAGCGCCGCCGGGAGCTAGGCGCGCGGTTGCCGCGTGGCTCGTCCTATCCGATGACGTCGGGCTGGCCGAGCCGGGCGACCGGGAGGGAGATGGGGATGGAACGGCTGGCGCGGCTGTTCGTCGGCATCGGGTTCCTCTGGATGGCGCTCGTCCTCGCCGTGGCGTTGCTGGGCGGGCTCGACACGCCGTCCACCTACTTCAAGCTCCTCGTTGACGTCACGGGGTTCGGCTGGCTTCACCCCGTCTACCTGGGGCTCGCCGTGATCGTGGTCCCGGTGGGGATGCTGACGTTCCTGCTGGACATCCTGGGGGATCCGGTCGCCCTCTGGGTGAAGTGGGCGGCACCCGGAGCGTTCCACGCGGGGTATGTCTTCTTCCTCCTGGCCGCCATGCCAGAGGTGGGGCGGCCGTTCTTTCTCGGGCTAGATGCGGTG
>CAZDYT010000022.1:0-3474 GCA_964509395.1 uncultured bacterium | reverse complement strand
CCACGCTGCGCGCGACGCCGGCGCGTTCGAGGCGCCGGGCGGCCGTGCGGCGGAAATCGTGCACGAGCGGTCCCGCGCGCCGCCGCTCGACGACCTTCCCGTTGGCGAGCCTCTTCTTGACGATGCGATCCGGAACGCCGATCGCGGGGTCGGCCGAGTGCCAGCGCTTGCGGAACGTGCCGATTGGGCGGCCGTTCTTCCTCGTGTTCGAGTTGGTGTTGGCTCCCGTCGCCGGGACGCGCCAGGCCGACGCCTCGGCGGGGAGCACGGCGAGCTGGCTGATACGCTTCGGGGTCACCTTCGCCGTGTTTGCCGGGATCCCAGGGGTCATCGGGGCCGTCCTCGGGCTGGTCTCGGGGTCGAAGAGCGGCGCCCGCGGGCGCTGACGCGCAGGGATGCGGCAGCCGGCGGACTTCGTTCACCTACACGTCCACTCCGAGTACAGCATGCTCGACGGAGCGGCACACCTCCGGCGCCCCGTCGAGCGAGCGCGTCAGCCCGGGTTCCCCGCGCCCGCCCCGCCCGATCACGGGAACCTCTTCGGGGTCATGGACTTCTACTCTCTCGCCCGGGAGGCGGGCGTGAAGCCGATCCTGGGCGCGGAGCTCTACGTCGCGCCGGCCAGCCGGTTCGAGAAGGCGCCGCTGGATGGCCAGTACGAGGGCGCCAACCACGTGACGGTCCTCGTCCGCAACGAGATCGGCTACCGGAACCTGATCAAGCTCGTCTCGAAGGGGTACCTGGAGGGCTTCTATTACAAGCCGCGCGTGGACAAGGAGCTGCTCGCCCGGCACGCTGACGGGCTCCTTGTCCTCTCCGGGTGCTTGAACTCCGAGGTCTCGCGGCTCCTCCTCGCCGGCGAGGAGCGGAAAGCGCGGGACACGGCGGGCTGGTACGCGGACGTCTTCGGGCGGGACGACTACTTCATGGAGGTGCAGTCGCACGGCCTGCCGGATCAGCTCCGGCTGATCGAGGGGGTGGGACGGCTCGCCCAGGCCCTCGGCGTGGGCATCGTGGGGACGAACGATTCGCACTACCTCGAGGCCGCCGACGCGCGGGCGCACGAGGTCCTCCTCTGCCTGCAAACGGGGACCAAACTGAGCGACCCGAATCGCTGGCGGTTCGCGACCGAGGAGTTCTACCTCAAGTCGGCGGAGGAGATGCGCAAGGTGTTCGCGGAGCTGCCCGAGGCCTATGCGAACACGATGGCCGTCGCCGAGCGCTGCACCCTCGAGCTCACGTTCGACCAGTTCCACTTGCCTCGGTATGAAGTCCCCTCGGACCACACGCTCGACTCCTACCTCCGCGAGCTCGCGTACGCCGGGCTGCAGCTGCGCTACCCCGCGCCCGGGACGGAGGTGGTGGCACGGCTCGAGCACGAGCTCGAGATCATCCGCAGCATGAAATTCTCCGGCTATTTCCTGGTCGTCTGGGACTTCATCAAGTTCGCCAAGGAGCGCGGCATCGCGGTCGGGCCGGGCCGCGGATCGGCCGCCGGCTCGCTGGTGGCCTATTGCCTCGGGATCACCAACATCGATCCCCTCCACTACGGCCTCCTCTTCGAGCGCTTTCTGAATCCCGGGCGCAAGTCGATGCCCGACATGGACATCGACTTCGCGGATGACCGGCGGGACGAGGTGATCCGGTACGTCGAGCAGAGGTACGGCCGCGATCGCGTCGCCCAGATCATCACGTTCAACGTGCTGAAAGCCAAGGCCGTGATTCGAGATGTCGGCCGCGTCGTGGGGATGCCCTTCGGCGAGGTCGACCGGATCGCGAAGCTGGTGCCCGACACGCTGAACATCACGCTCGACGACGCGCTCAGGCACTCGCCGCCGCTGGCCGAGGCGGTCAAGACCCGCCCGGAGGTGGCGGAGCTCTGGCAGATTGCCAAGCGCCTGGAAGGGCTTGCCCGGCACGCGGGCAAGCACGCCGCCGGCGTCGTGATTTCGGACGAGCCGCTCATCGAACGCGTGCCGCTCTACAAGGACCCGAAGGGCGAGGAGGTCATCACCCAGTACGCGATGGGCCCGATCGAGAAGCTCGGGCTTCTCAAGATGGATTTCCTCGGCCTCCGCACCCTCACCGTCATCGCGAACACGGTCCAGCTCGTCGAGGAGAGCCGCGGCATCCGCATCGACCTCGAGCGGCTGCCGCTCGACGACCCGAAGACGTATCAGCTCCTCTCCGACGCGCGGACCTTCGGCGTCTTCCAGCTCGAGTCGGCGGGGATGCGCGAGGCGCTCCGCCAGCTCCGCCCCGAGCGGCTCGAGGACGTGATCGCGATGGTGGCCCTCTACCGCCCCGGTCCGATGCAGATGATCCCGGAGTTCACGGCGCGCCGGCACGGGCTCGTCAAGCCGACCTACGAGCACCCGTTGATGGAGAAGCACCTCCGGGCGACCTACGGGATCATGGTCTACCAGGAGCAGGTGATGCAGATCGCCTCGGAGCTGGCGGGCTTCACGATGAGTGAGGCGGACGATCTGCGGACGGCCATGGGGAAGAAGCGACCGGAGATCATGGCCGCGCGGCGCGCCAAGTTCATCGCGGGCGCCACGGCGAGGGGGGTGAAGCCGAAGGTCGCCGAGCGCGTCTTCGACCTCATGGAGAAGTTCGCCGGATACGGCTTCAACAAATCGCACGCGGCGGCCTACGCCATCGTCGCGTATCAGACGGCGTACCTGAAAGCGAACTACCCCGTTGAGTTCATGGGTGCGCTCCTGACCTCCGAGATGGCCAACACCGACAAGGTGGTGGTGCACATCGAGGAGTGTCGCGCCATGGGGATCGAGGTCTCGCCGCCGGACGTGAACGTGTCGGGCTTCCGCTTCGGCGTCGCGGGCGAGGCGATCCGGTTCGGGCTCGGCGCGATCAAGAACCTGGGGGAGAAGGCGATCGAGTCGATTGTGCGCGCGCGGGAGCGAGGAGGCCCGTTCACCTCGCTGGCGGACTTCTCTCGGCGGGTAGACCTCCAGCTGGTCAACCGGCGCGTGGTAGAGAGCCTCATCAAGGCCGGCGCCTTCGATGTGCTGGGGTACAACCGGGCCCAGCTGCTCGCCGGGTTGGATACCGCCTTCGAATCGGGGCAGCGTCACCAGCGGGAGCGGGACCAAGGGCAGGTGTCGATCTTCGACCTGATGGGCGGCGGAGCGCCGGTCGCCGAGCCGGCTTCGGCGGAGCCGCGGATCCCCGAGTGGGACCAGGACCAGTTGCTCCGCTACGAGAAGGAGGTGCTCGGCTTCTATCTCTCGGGGCACCCGCTGAAGCGGGTGTGGGCCGAGGCCCAGCGGCTCGGTGGCATCGGCACCGGCGACCTCGCGAGCCGCGAGGACGGCTCCCGCGTCGTCCTGTGCGGCCTCGTCGGGGCCATTCGGGAGATCAACACGAAGAACGGCGATCGCATGGCGTTCGCGACCCTCGAAGACATGGACGGGGCGATCGAGCTCACCATCTTCCCCGAGACGTTCCGGC
>CAZDYT010000021.1:0-17216 GCA_964509395.1 uncultured bacterium | reverse complement strand
GAGAACGCCGTCGAGTACTTCGTCTCGTACTACGACTACTACCAGCCCGAGGCGTACATCGCGCAGACGGACACGTACATCGAGAAGGACGCCCTGATCAACGACGAGATCGACCGGATGCGCCACGCGGCGACGAAGGCGCTCTTCGAGCGGCGCGACGTCATCATCGTGGCGTCGGTCTCCTGCATCTACGGCCTGGGGTCACCCGAGACGTACCACGCGATGCACCTCGAGCTCGCCGAGGGGGAGGAGCGGGAGCGCGACGACATCCTGCGTCGGCTCGTGGCGCTCCACTACGAGCGGAACGACTATGACTTCCACCGCGGCACGTTCCGCGTCCGGGGGGATGTCGTCGAGGTCTTCCCCGCCTCGGACGAGACGGTGGCGCTCCGGATCGAGCTCTTCGGCGACACGGTGGAGGCCATCTACCAGATCGACCCGCTGAAGGGGCAGGTGCTCACCCGCATCCCGCGGGCCGCGATCTACCCCGCCAGCCACTACGTGACCCCGGCCGAACAGCTCGAGCGGGCGATCGAGTCGGTCAAGGTGGAGCTGGCCGAGCGGCTCGCGTACCTGCGCGCGGCCGGAAAGCTCCTGGAGGCCCAGCGGCTCGAGCAGCGGACGCTCTTCGACCTCGAGATGCTGCGCGAGATCGGCTACTGCCACGGGATCGAGAATTACTCCCGCCACCTCGCAGGGCGCCGCGCCGGGGAGACCCCGGCCACGCTGATGGATTACTTCCCGAAGGACACGCTGGTGGTGATCGACGAGAGTCACGTCGCGGTCCCGCAGCTCCGCGGGATGTATCATGGCGACCGCTCCCGGAAGGAGGCGCTGGTCGAGTATGGGTTCCGGCTTCCCTCGGC
The DNA here is from genome assembly GCA_964509395.1 of uncultured bacterium. Classification (GTDB taxonomy): domain Bacteria; phylum Methylomirabilota; class Methylomirabilia; order Rokubacteriales; family DASRDR01; genus CAZDYT01. The sequence goes on along the minus strand of CAZDYT010000021.1, from coordinate 16,350 downwards.
CTTCGACAACCGGCCGCTCACCTTCGAGGAGTTCACGCGGGCCGTGAGCCAGGTGCTGTACGTCTCCGCCACACCCGGGGAGTACGAGTTGGCGAAGGCCGAGGGGGCCGTCGTGGAGCAGATCATCCGACCCACCGGGCTCATGGACCCGAAGATCACGGTGCGCCCGGCCGCGGAGCAGGTGGACGACCTGCTCCACGAGATCCGCGCCCGTGCGGAGCGCGACGAGCGCGTCCTCGTGACCACGCTCACGAAACGCATGGCGGAGGACCTCACCGAGTACTACCTCCAGATGGGCCTGCGGGTCCGCTACCTCCACTCGGACATCGACACGCTCGAGCGCGTCGAGGTGATCCGGGACCTCCGACTGGGGAAGTTCGACGGTCTGATCGGGATCAACCTCCTGCGCGAGGGGCTGGATCTTCCCGAGGTCTCGCTCGTCGCGATCCTGGACGCGGACAAGGAGGGCTACCTCCGGTCGGCGACCTCGCTCATTCAGACGGCCGGCCGCGCGGCCCGCAATGTCCGCGGGGAGGTCATCATGTACGCCGACAAGATGACCGACTCCATCCGGTTCGCGCTCTCCGAGACCGAGCGGCGCCGCGCCATCCAGGAGGCGTACAACCTGGAGCACGGGATCACTCCCGAATCGATCCGGCGCTCGATTCGCGAGGTGCTCCGGTCCGTGGAGGAGCGCGATTACTACACGGTGGAGGTCGAGGAGCCCGAGCAGCGGTTCGAGTCGGCCGAGGCGCTCGAGGCGCGGATCACGGCCCTCGAGACCGAGATGAAGGAGGCCGCCAAGCGCCTCGACTTCGAGCGCGCGGCCGAACTGCGGGACCGCATCAAGGCGCTGCGCAAGCTCGATCTCTCTCTCCGGTGGTAGGCTGTAAGGTACGGTGAAGCTGGCGGTTTTCTAAGCCTGGTTCGCGGTGACCATGACCCCGCCCGAGACGCTGACCGAACAGCTCGAGCGCCTGCCGGACCGCGCCGGAGTCTACCTCATGAAGGACGCCAAGGGGCAGGTCATATAAGTGGGCAAGGCCGCCTCGCTGCGCTCCCGGGTCCGCTCGTACTTCCAGGCCTCCCGCGCCCGCGACGCGAAAACGGATGCCCTCGTCGACCAGATCGCCGACCTCGAGTACATCGTGACCGCCAACGAGCTCGAGGCGCTCATCCTCGAGTCGAATCTCGTCAAGCGGCACCGCCCCCGGTACAACATCATTCTCCGAGACGACAAGCACTATCCCTTCCTCAAGCTGACGGCCAACGAGGAGTTCCCCCGCCTCATGGTGGCGCGCCGGATCGCCAAGGACGGGGCAACCTACCACGGCCCGTTTTATCCCGCGACCGCCCTGCGCGAAACGCTCCGGCTGGTGCGCCAGCTCTTCCCCCTCCGGACGTGCTCGATCAAGATCGACGGGACGGCCGAACGCCCATGCCTCCAGTACTACATCCACCGCTGCAACGCGCCCTGCACGGGCTGGGAGACGCGCGAGGGCTATGCCCGCACGGTGGCGGACGTGGAGGCCTTCCTCGAGGGGCGGGCGGACGACTTGGCCCGGCGGCTCACGCGTGACATGGAGGCGGCCGCGACGGAGGAGAAGTACGAGCGGGCGGCCGTCCTGCGGGACCAGATCCAGGCCCTGCACAAAGTCCGCGAGTCGCAGAAGATCATCTCGACGGGCCAGGAGGATCAGGACTCCCTCGGACTGGCGCGGCAGGGGTCGGAGGCGTGCGTCCAGCTCTTCTTCGTCCGCAAGGGGCGGCTGCTCGGCCGCGAGTCGTTCTTCTTCGACCGGCTGCTCGGCGCCGCGGACGGCGAGATCCTCTCGGCGTTCATCCGGCAGTTCTACGCGAAGAATATCGTCCCGCCCCGGGAGATCCTGCTCTCGACCGCGATCTCGGAGGCGGAGCTGGTCCAGGAGTGGTTGGGCCAGCGACGGAGCGGGGGCGTCGAGCTCCTGGTCCCGCAGCGCGGGCGGAAGCGGGAGCTGGTCGCGATGGCCGAGGAGAACGCGGCGCTCGCGCTCCAGACGCACCTGCTCTCCCGCGACAGCCGGCGGCAGGTGGTGATGGAGGATCTGCAGCGGGCGCTCAACCTGCCGGGTCTCCCCCATCGGATCGAGGGGTTCGACATCTCGAACATCCAGGGTACGGAGGCGGTCGGCTCGATGGTCGTCTGGGAAGCGGGCGCGATGAAGAAGGACGACTACAAGCGCTTCCGCATCCGCACCGTCCCGGGCGCCGACGACTATGCGATGATGGCCGAGGTCCTGCGGCGCCGGTACGGGAAGGCCCTGGAGGAGGGGACTGCGCTGCCCGACCTCGTCCTGCTCGACGGCGGCCGCGGGCAGCTCAACGTGGGGACCCGGGTCCTCGAGGAGCTGGGACTCGACTTCGTCCCGATCGTCGCGCTCGCCAAGCGCGAAGAGGAGGTCTACCACCCGGAGAGCCTCCACCCGCTCGTCCTGGATCCGGCCTCGCCGGCGCTCCACACCCTCCAGAAGATCCGGGACGAGGCGCACCGCTTCGCGATCACCTACCACAAGAAGCTCCGGAAGAAGCGCACGCTCCAGTCGGTGCTCGACCAGATCCCGGGGGTCGGCCCGACGCTGCGGACGAACCTGCTCCGCGACCTCGGCTCCGCCCGGAAGGTGCGCGAGGCCTCGGTCGCGGAGCTGGCGTCGGTGCCGAAGGTCACGCCGAAGCTCGCCCAGCGGATTTACGAGTTCTTCCACCCGAAGCTGGCGACGACGCCGGTCCAGGTCGAGGAGGCTCAAGATTCCGGCTCCGCGCCGGACGCGCCATCGCCGTAGAGAGCCCGCGGCCAGACCGCACAGCGACCGGCTCGCCCGTGCGCTCCTCATCGGAGGGCTCCGGGCGCCCCCCCGGGCCTTCGGCACGGGTACCCGGCCCGCACATCCCCGGTCGGGAGGGGGGCCGAGCCCCCCGCCGGGGTTGTAAGTGCGCGCCAATCTTGCGTTCGGGCGCAATCTCTGCTAAAACTCGTCGGTAATCCACCGGGAAGGAGGCCTGAGCCGTCCGTGGGCGTCGAGCGGCGGGATCACTACCCCTTCAAGGCCGTCGAGGCCAAATGGCAGCAGCGGTGGGAGGAGAGCGTCCTCTTCCGGGTGCGGGAGGAACCGGACAAGGTCAAGTACTACTGCCTGGAGATGTTTCCGTACCCGTCGGGGCGCATCCACATGGGGCACGTCCGCAACTACGCCATCGGCGACGTGGTCAGCCGCTACAAGCGGATGCGCGGGTACAACGTCCTGCACCCCATGGGCTGGGACGCCTTCGGGCTCCCCGCCGAGAACGCCGCGATCGAGCACGGGGTGCATCCGGCGATCTGGACGCACGAGAACATCGCGACGATGAAGGCCCAGATGAAGACGCTCGGGATCTCGTACGACTGGGACCGCGAGGTCACGACGTGCGACCCCGAGTACTACCGCTGGGAGCAGCTCGTCTTCATCCGGATGTTCGAGCGCGGGGTCGCCTACAAGAAGGCCGGCGCCGTGAACTGGTGCCCGTCCTGCCAGACGGTCCTGGCCAACGAGCAGGTGGAAGCGGGTCGCTGCTGGCGCTGCGACTCCGAGGTGAACCCGCAGCAGGTCGAGGGCTGGTACTTCAAGATCACGGCGTACGCCGAGGAGCTCCTCGAGTGGTGCGACCGGCTGACGGGGTGGCCCGAGCGGGTGCTCACGATGCAGCGGAACTGGATCGGGAGGAGCGAGGGGGCCGAGTTCGACCTGCCGGTCGTGGGTCGCCCCGACCTCGCCGTCCGCGTCTTCACGACGCGCCCCGACACCTCGTTCGGCATGACGTACGCCGTCCTCGCGCCGGAGCATCCGCTGGTGGATGCGCTCGTCGCGGACGACGCGGAACGGCGGGCCGTAGCCGCCTTCCGGGCCGAGGTCGCGCGCGAGAGCGAGATCGAGCGGCTGGCGGCTGATCGGCCGAAGGGCGGCCTCCGGCTCCGGGCGCGGGCGGTGAACCCGTTCAACCGAGTCGAGATCCCGCTCTTCCTCGCCGACTACGTCCTCATGGGCTACGGCACCGGCGCGATCATGGCGGTCCCGGGCGAGGACCAGCGGGACTGGGACTTCGCGGAGGCCCACGGCCTCCCGATCATCGAGACGGTCGAGCGGCCGCCCGGGTGGACCGGCGAGGCGTACACGGGCGACGGGGTCAAGATCAATTCGGGATTCCTCAACGGGCTTACGGTCGCCGAGGCCAAACGCAGGGCGATCGACTGGCTGGTCGCACAGGGGATCGGAGAGCCGAAGATCAACTACCGTCTGCGCGACTGGGGGATCAGTCGGCAGCGCTACTGGGGCGCCCCGATCCCGATCGTCTACTGCCAGAGGTGCGGGACCGTGGCGGAGAAGCCCGAAAATCTCCCGGTCGTGCTGCCGCGGAACGTCCAGATCACGGGGAAGGGCGGCTCGCCGCTCGCGGACGCCCCCGCGTTCGTCAACGCGCCCTGCCCACGCTGCGGGGAGCCCGGTCGCCGGGAGACCGACACGATGGACACCTTTGTGGAGTCCTCGTGGTATTTCCTCCGCTACTGCTCGGCGAAGTTCGAGCGCGGGATGGCCGATCCCGCGGCGGTCCACTACTGGATGCCGGTGGATCAGTACATCGGGGGCATCGAGCACGCCATCCTCCACCTCCTCTACGCGCGCTTCTACACAAAGGTGTTGCGGGACCTCGGCCTCTTCAAGGTGGACGAGCCGTTCCAGAACCTCCTCACGCAGGGGATGGTGATCAAAGACGGGGCCAAGATGTCGAAGTCGAAGGGCAACGTTGTGGACCCCGACGAGCTCATCGACACCTACGGCGCCGACACGGCGCGGCTCTTCTGCCTCTTCGCGGCCCCGCCCGAAAAGGACCTGGACTGGAGCGAGCAGGGCGTGGAGGGCGCGTTCCGGTTCCTCAACCGCGTGTGGCGGTTCGTCGACGCGCACCGCGAGGCGCTCGCCCCACCGGCGGCAGCGCGACCGGCGGCGCTCTCCGACCAGGGCCGCGCCTTCCGCCGGGCGATTCACGAGACGATCCAGCGGGTCACCGACGACATCGAGGATCGGTTCCACTTCAACACGGCGATCAGCGCCATCCACGAACTGGTCAACGCGCTTCACGCCTTTGCCGCGTCGCTCGACCGGATGCCGCCGGAGGAGCGGCGGTCGCTCCTCCGCCAGGGGACGGAAACGATGCTCGTGCTGCTTGCCCCCTTCGCTCCGCACGTCGTCGAGGAGCTGTGGTCACAACTCGGTCATCAGGAGAGCATCTTCCGGGAGCCCTGGCCCACGGCCGATCCGGCAGCGCTCGAGCGGGATGCGGTTGCGATCGTCGTGCAGGTGGACGGCCGCGTGCGGACGCGGCTCCAGGTGTCTCCCGGCATGTCCGAGAACGCCCTGAAAGCGCTGGCGCTCGCCGACGCGAAGGTGCGGCCGTGGCTCCAGGGGCGGACCGTGGAGCGCGTGGTCGTAGTGCCCCAGCGGCTCGTGAACGTCGTGACGCGAGGCGGGGCATGAGTCGCGCCGTGCGGGTCGCGAGCATCCTGGCCGCGGTCGTGGGGACGGTCCTGGTTGCCGGCGGGTGCGGCTACTCCCTCCGGGCGAGCCTGCCGGCGAACATCAAGACGGTGCACATTCCCGTCCTCGAGAACCGGACGCAGGAGCCGGGCATCGAGGAGTTCATCACCCAGGCGCTCACGCAGGCGGTCGTCACGAGCGGGCGGCTGCGGCTCGCGGAGAGCGCCGAGCGGGCCGACGCGGTGCTGGAGGGCTCGATCGTCGAGTACTCCCTCACCTCGCTCGCCTTCGACCGCGCGGCCAACGTGACCCAGTACCGGCTCCAGATCGCCCTCACGCTGACGCTCCGCGACCGGGCGAAGAACGAGGTCATCTGGAAGCAGGATCGTATCGAGGAGCGCGCCGACTTCCCGGTGGCGGGGCAGGTGACGCAGACGCTCGTGCGGGAGGAGCAGGCGGTGCGGCGGGCGGCCGTGGATGTCGCGCGGGCCATCGTGAGCCTCGCCTTCGAGGGGTTCTGAGGGAGCCGGCTGGGTTGAGCCGCCTCGGACCATGACGGTGTCGGTGCGTGGGACAATGGCCGCGCTCAGGCCTTCGTCCGGGCTTTCCCGAATCTCCGGTGGGGGGAGGCAGGCCCGATCCGTTCGCCGACCGAACCGAGGTCGGGACGCCCGCGAGGCGCAAGCCGAGCGCGTCACGACCGGTATGGACGAGGCGAACGCCCCCGCCCTGACTCCCGGCTGGAGCCGGGAGCCAGGTGCCCGGCCGGGGGGGCCGTCGGAGGGGGGCTGTGCCCCCCTCTGCAGGTAATGGAGGTCCCCGCTCTCTTCCGCGACCTCGGAGCCGGCCGGATCCCCCGCCTCCTCCTGGTTCACGGTCCCGACCCCCTGCTCGTCGACGAGGTGATCGACCGCCTGACCGAGGCCGTCTGTCCCGACCCGGCGTCGGTCGCCTGGAATCGCGAGGTTCTCTACGCCGACAGCGCGACCCCGGAGGCGGTCGTGACGGCCGGGCTCGCGCTGCCGCTCTTCGGCGAGCGCCGCCTCGTCCTCGTGCGCGGCCTCGTGCCGGTGACCGCCCGATCGATCGACCGCCTCCGGTCGGCGATCGAGGAGGCCCGCGCGCAGCCGGGAGGCTGGCCAGGCGAGGAGACTACCGTGGCGCTCGTGGCGCCCGGGGCGGACCGCAAAAGCCCCGTGCTCCGCCTGGTCTCCGAGGCCGCGCAGGTCGAGGTTCGGCCTCCCACGGGGCGAGCGGTCGTCGGCTGGCTCAGGGCCCGGGCGCGGGCGGCCGGGCTCGACCTCGGCCCGCAAGCAGCCGACGCGTTGATCACGCTCGTCGGGGAGGAGTTGAGCCGCCTCGCCGGAGAGCTCGAGAAAGCGGCCGTCTTCGCAGACGCCGACGGCCGCGTGACCGAGGAAGTCGTGGCGGCCCTGGTGGGCGAGAGCCGGGTGCGGCAGTACTGGGAGCTGAGCCAGGCCCTCGAGGAGGGCGAGGGCGCCAAAGCGCTTCGCGTCCTGGATCAGCTCCTCGTGGCCGGGGACGAACCCACGGCCCTCCTCGGACAGATCGTCGGCTATCTGCGGGATGTCTGGCGGGTGAAGGCGGCGCTGGGGGAGCGGAAGGACGCGCGCCAGGTCGCGAAGCTGCTTCCGCGGAATCGCCCCCCGTTCGCGGTCGAGCGGCTCATGGCCCGGGCGGCGGCGATGCGTGCCGGCGACCTCGAAGCGGCCATGCGGCGGTGCTTCGACGTCGAGCGACGGCTGAAGTCGAGCGGCGGCGACCCTCGCACCCTGCTGACCACCCTCGTCGCCGACGTCGCCCGTGCCTGAAAGTGGATTAGCGCGCGGCGAGGGCGTTGAGCTGCCGGGTCAGGCGGGACTTTTTCCGGGCTGCCGCGTTCTTGTGCAGGACCCCCTTCGTCACCGCCTTGTCGAGCAGGCGAATCGTGCGGGCAAGGTTGGCCCGCGCGGCGTCGGAGGTCCCGTCGCCGAGGGCGGCGCGGACGCTCTTCACCGCGGTGCGCACGCTGGAGCGGACGGCCGCGTTCCGGAGGCGGCGCTTCTCGCTCTGCCGCATGCGCTTGAGAGCCGATCGGGTATTGGCCATCGGATCACCTCCTGTTCCGTCTGGTCGCGGTGCCTCCCGTCCCCCGGCTCCCGCTCCCGGCTTGACGCGAGTTCGGACTCTACCGTGCAGGGCCTCCCGTGTCAAGGCACGAGGATAGCCTGACCGACCCCGTGCCCCTCCCGTCGGCGGCGGGCGCGGAGCGGGGTGTCGTTCGGGCCGCCGCCGTGGTCGGCGGGGCGACGCTCCTCAGCCGCATCCTCGGCTTCCTCCGCGACCTGGCGGTGGCCCAGGCCTTCGGTGCGGGCCCGGCCACCGACGCGTTCTTCGTCGCCTTCCGCCTCCCAAACCTCCTCCGGCGCCTGGTGGCCGAGGGGGCCCTCTCGTCCGCGTTCATTCCGGTCTTCACGGAGTACCTCACGACCCGCTCGCGCGCCGACGTGCGCCGCATGTTCCGCGTGGTCACGGGAGGGATGATCGCGGTCCTGGCGCTCTTGACGCTCGGGGGCATCGTCGGGGCACCCCTGCTCGTCCGCGTCATGGCCCCGGGCTTCTTCGGCGATCCGGCGACCGGCGCTCTCACGGTGCGGTTGACCCGGGTGATGTTCCCCTACCTGTTCTTCGTGGGCCTCGCGGCGCTCGGCATGGGCATGCTGAACGCGCATCGTCACTTCCTGACGCCCGCGCTGGCGCCGATCATGCTGAACCTCGCGATCATCGGGGCAGTGGTCGGGCTGGCGCCGCGCCTCCCCGAGCCCATCTTCGGGCTGGCGGTGGGCGTGCTGGTCGGCGGCCTCGGTCAGGTCGCGATCCAGGTGCCGGTCCTGGCCCGCCGAGGTCTCCTCCTCGCGCCCGTCCTGGACCGCCGCCACCCCGCGGTCGCCCGCATCGCCCGCCTCATGGCGCCGGTCGCGGTCGGCCAGTCGGCGTCGCAGCTCAACATCCTCGTGGATACGATCATCGCCTCGTTCCTCGCGGGGGGGAGCGTCTCGTACCTCTACTACGCCGACCGCCTCGTGGAGTTTCCGCTGGGCGTGTTCGGCATCGCCATCGCCACCGCCGTCCTCCCCACGCTCGCGGAACAGGCCGCCAGCCGGAACCCCGAGGCGCTGCTCGCCACGCTGTCGTTTGCCCTGCGCCTGGCCGCGTTCATCACCCTGCCCGCCGCCGTCGGGCTCTTCGTGCTCCGGGAGCCCCTGGTGCGCGTCCTCTACCAGCGGGGCGAGTTCGGCCCCCTGGAGACGGCGCAGACGGCGTGGGCCCTCGGGTTCTACGCGGTGGGACTGGTGGGCTTCGCGAGTACCAAAATCGGCGCCCAGGCGTTCTACGCCCTCGGGGACACCCGCACGCCGGTGAAGATCGCCATCGGCGCGATGGTTCTGAACAGTCTGCTGGCGGTCGCGCTCGTGTTCCCGCTCCGTCACGGCGGGCTGGCGCTGGCGACGTCGTGCTCCGCCACGCTGAACGCGCTGGCCCTCGCGTGGCTGCTGCGCAGGCGGCTCGGTGGCGCGCCCGCGGCCGGCGCGCGGAGAGGCTGGGCGCGAATCGTCGCGGTGTCCGCGGGGCTGGGTGTCGCGCTCAGCCTCGCGGGGTGGGTCTGGCCGGCGCCGCAGGCTCGCCTCGCGGAGGCGGTGTGGCTCGCCGTCATGATTCTCGCGGGCGTGGTGGCCTACGGCGGAGGGCACGCGGCGCTGGGCTCGGACGAGCTCGCGGCCATCCGTCGCGCGCTCGGGCAGCGGATCGGGGGGAGCCGCTTGCCTTGAGCTGCGGCCGGTTGGTATACTCGCTGGGTAAGGGAACGAATGCGGGCCCTGCTCCAGCGCGTGATCGAAGCCTCGGTCGAGGCCGATGAGCAGGTGATCGGCAGCATCGACAGGGGGCTGGTGACCCTGGTCGGGGTGGCCATGGGCGACGGGCCCGAGGACAGCCGGTATCTCGCCGACAAGATCCTCCATCTCCGCATCTTCGACGACGACCAGGGCAAGCTGAACCGCTCGATCCTCGCGACGAGCGGGGCCTGCCTGCTCATTTCCCAGTTCACGTTGCTCGCGAACGCGTCCCGGGGCCGGCGCCCCGATTTCCTGGACGCGGCCCAGCCGGAGGTGGCCGGCCCACTCGTAGGCGACGTGGCCGCGCGGCTGCGCGCCGCCGGGATCCCGGTGGTGGAGGGTCGATTCGGCGCGCGGATGATCGTCCGCCTGGCCAACGACGGGCCGGTCACCATTCTGCTCGACTCTCGCGTGCGAGGATGACGCGGCACGATGACGGACAGGTTCTCGTGGACGAGTTTCTCCAGAGCCTCCGGGTGGAGGAAGGAGCGTCGCCCCTCACCGTGAGCGCGTACCGGCGGGATCTTCGCCGGCTCGTCGCCTATCTCCACTCCCGCCGCCGCACCCTCGAGACAGCCCGCCTCGCTGACCTGACGGCCCATCTTGCCGCGCTCCATGCGGCGGGGCTCGGCCCGCGGAGCCTGGTTCGGCAGGTCGCGGCGATCCGCAGCCTCTACCGCTTCGCTCGCGCCACCCGCCGGATCGCCGATGATCCGGCGGCCCTCCTCGAAGCCCCGCGGGTCCCCCGGCGCCTGCCGCGCGCGCTCTCCCGCGCCGACGCGCAGGCCCTGGTGGAGGCAGCGGGCGGAAACACGCCCCGGGCGCTCCGGGACCGGGCGCTCCTCGAACTTCTCTACGGCTCCGGCTTGCGGGCGTCCGAGGTCGTCGGCCTGCGGGTCGCCGACCTGGACCTCCACGGGCAGTTCCTCGTCTGTCACGGGAAGGGATCGCGGCAGCGCCTCGTGCCGGTTGGGGGGGCGGCGCGGCGCGCCCTGCGGGAGTATCTCGCCCGGGGGCGGCCGGCGCTGGTGCGGGGCGCCGACCCGGGCACCCTCTTCGTGAACCGTCGGGGGCGGCCGCTGTCGCGGCAGGGCCTGTGGCTCCTCGTGCGGGGCCACGCGCGGCGGATCGGGCTCGGGCGTGCGTTTCCCCACGCGCTGCGGCACTCGTTCGCGAGCCATCTCCTGGAAGGCGGAGCCGATCTCCGCTCCGTCCAGGCGCTGCTCGGTCACGCCGACATCGGGACGACCGAGATCTACACCCACCTGCCGACGGACGCGGTCCGGCGAATGTACCGACGCTTCCACCCGCGTGCTGAGTGATGACCATGGTGATTCGGCGAACCACCTACCCCCAGGTCGAGCCGCGCGCCGCCGGGATCATGACGCGCGCGTGCGCGGTCGTCCCGCGGAGTCTCCCGATCGAGGAGGCGAGCCGAGTCGCGCGACATCGGCGCGCGCGGCTCTTGGTCGCGCGGGTCGGGTCGGGGTGGGGGGGTGTGACGCCGGGGGTCCTGGAGCATGCGCTCGCGCTCGGCCTTCACGGCGTCGCCCTGGAGGCCCTGCTGTGGGGCGCGCCGGCCGTGCCCCCAACCGTGCCCGAGGTGACGGTGCGGCGCAAGCTCGGGTCGGCGACGCCGTTCGTCGTGGTCGTGGAGCAGGGCCAGCCGGTGGGCGCCGTGCTGGGCGAGCCGCGGAGCGGACGCACGTTGCCGCGGTCGGTGGCCGCCGCCCTCGGGCGGCTGGACGAGGGGACGGTCTGGCTGCTGCGGACCGCGGCCAGGCTGGGGGAGGAGCTGGGCTGGCCGGTGGCGGCGGTGGGGGGCTTCGTGCGCGAGCTCTTGCGGGACCGCCTCGCGCACGGACCGCGTGATCTCGACCTCGTGGTCGAGGGCGATGGCCGGCTGCTGGCACGCCGGCTCGCGCCGCTGCTTGGCGGCCGGCTGCGTCAGCACGAGACGTTCCTCACGGCGACGGTGATGCTTCCCGATGGCCGACGGATCGACGTCGCGACCGCGCGGCGTGAGCGCTACCGGCAGCCCGGCGCGCTGCCGCGCGTCGAGGCGGCGACCCTCGCGGAGGATCTCGCACGACGGGACTTCTCGGTAAACGCGCTGGCGATCCTCCTTCCCGGGGCTGCGTGGGGCGGGGTCCTCGATCCCACGGGCGGGCTCGAGGACCTCCAGCGCGGCCGGATCCGGATCCTGCACCCGCTCTCCTTCATCGAGGACCCGACGCGGATCTTCCGCGCGGCCCGGTTTGCGGTGCGGCTCGGGTTCCGCGTGGAACCGACGACGCGCCGACTGCTCGCCGCCGCGGCGGCGCTCCCGGTCTATCGGGCCCTCTCCGGGGAGCGCCTCATGGCCGAGCTCGAAGCGATCCTGGCCGAGGAGGCGCCCGCCGAGGTGCTGGCGCGCCTCGGGCGAGCGGGGGCGTTCCGGTTGCTCCTGCCCGACTACCGCTTCTCGCGACGGACCGCGGCGCTCGTCCGGCGGGCGGCGGCCTCGATCGCAGCGCTCTCGGTCGACCCGGAGACCGCACGGGGGCTCTCCCTGCTGGCCCTCAGCGCGGACCTCCATCCGGCGGCCGTGGAGGCCTGGGTCGCCCGGTGGAGCCCTCCGGCGCCGATGCGCGCAGCCCTCGCGCGGGCCCGGGCCGAGGCCCCCGGCCTCCTCGCGCGGCTTCGCGCAGTGACGGGGCCGGGGCAGGCGTACGCCGCGCTTCGAAGCGTCCCGGAGGCGGTGGCGGCGTGGGCCTACGTGCTCGCGCCCGAGGCGCGCCTTCGGCGGTACATCGCCCAGCACCTGCGGCGCTGGCGCGGCCTGCAGCCGCTCCTCACGGGGGCCGACCTCAAGGCGATGGGGCTCAGCCCGGGCCCCCTCTTCGGGCGCCTCCTGGAGGGCCTGCGGGTGGCCCAGGTGGCGGGTCGTTTGCGGAGTCGCGAGGAGGCGGCTGCGTGGGTGCGGCGGACCGTCGGCCGGTCACGCGGCGACGGGCGCGGCGCATCGGCGAACGGAGCCCCTCCAGGGTGAAGGGCGCCGTGGAGACGGTCGGAATGACGCCGGGCTGCGACGGTCATCGGCCACGGCGCTAGAGAGGAGGGTCAGCGTGGCGACGAAGTACATCTTCGTGACCGGGGGCGTCGTGTCGTCTCTCGGAAAGGGACTGGCGGCCGCCTCGATCGGGTGTCTCCTGGAGGCGCGCGGCTTCCGCGTGACGCTCCAGAAGATGGACCCCTACATCAATGTGGACGCGGGCACCATGAGCCCGTACCAGCACGGCGAGGTGTTCGTCACCGATGACGGGGGCGAGACGGACCTCGACCTCGGACACTACGAGCGGTTCACCCGTGCGGGGATGACGCGGGACCACAACGTCACGACGGGAAAAGTCTACCACACGGTGATCATGCGCGAGCGGCGAGGGGACTACCTGGGGCGGACGGTACAGGTGATCCCGCACATCACGGACGAGATCAAGGCGTCGATCCTCCGGATCGCCCACGACGTGGACGTGGTCATCGTCGAAATCGGCGGCACCGTGGGCGACATCGAGGGGCTGCCATTCCTGGAAGCGGTGCGCCAGTTCAAGAAGGACGTCGGCAAGGAGAACGTGATCTACATCCACCTGACGCTCGTGCCGTTCATCCAGGCGGCCTCAGAGCTCAAGACGAAGGCGACGCAGCACTCCGTGAAGGAGCTGCGGGCGATCGGCATCCAGCCCGATATCCTGCTCTGCCGCACGGACCGGTTCCTGCCGTCCGGGATCAAGTCGAAGATCGCGCTCTTCTGCGACGTCGAGGAAGACGCTGTCATCACGGCGAAGGACGTCGAGACGATCTACGAGGTGCCGCTCGTCTTCCACAAGGAAGGCCTGGACGACGCCATCGTGAAGGCCCTCGGGCTCCCGCCCAAGCCCATCGACCTCGGCGCCTGGGAGGCGATCGTCCGGAAGATCAAGAACCCGGTGCGGTCGGCGCGGATCGCGGTCGTCGGGAAGTACGTCGACCTGAAGGACTCCTACAAGAGCCTCGCGGAGGCGCTCACGCATGGCGGGATCGCCCACGAGGCGCGTGTGGATGTCCGGTGGGTGGATGCGGAGCAGCTTCTCCACGACGGGGTGGCGACGCACCTCAGCGACGTGGACGGGGTCCTGGTCCCGGGGGGCTTCGGCGACCGCGGGATCGAGGGCAAGATCGAGGCGATCCGCTACGCGCGGGAGCACGGCGTGCCGTTCCTTGGGATCTGCCTGGGCCTCCAGTGCGCGGTCGTCGAGTTCGCACGCCGCGTCGCCGGCCTGGTGGACGCCAACTCCTCCGAGTTCGACCGGAACACGCCGCATCCGGTGATCGATCTGCTCCCGGAGCAGCGCAGCATCGAGGCCAAGGGGGGGACGATGCGGCTCGGGCTGTATCCGATCACGATCGTGGAGGGCTCGCTGGCGGCCCGCGTCTACGGGGGGTTCCACATCGAGGAGCGCCATCGCCACCGGTACGAGGTCTCCAACGAGTACCGGCCGATCCTCGAGAAGAACGGATTCCGGGTCTCCGCGATCTGGCCGGAGAAGCAGCTCGTGGAGATCGTCGAGCTGCCCGACCACCCGTGGTTCATCGCCGGCCAGTTTCACCCCGAGTTCCGGTCGCGACCGTGGGCGCCGCATCCTCTGTTCGCGGGGTTCATCGGCGCCGCCTGCGCGCGTCGGGAGGGGAAGTGAGCGCGGCCCTGGCCGAAGCGGCCGCGGTGCGCATCGGCCCCGTGCGGATCGGCGGGGGGGCGCCGCTCGCGCTCATCGCGGGTCCCTGCGCGATCGAGGGGGAGGTGCACGCGCTCCGCATGGCCGAGGCCCTGGTGCGCATCACGGGCGAAGCCAAGGTCCCGTTCGTCTACAAGTCCTCCTACGACAAGGCCAACCGGTCCGCCCTCCACTCATACCGTGGGCCGGGCCTCCGGGAGGGCCTGCGGATCCTGCGGCGCGTGCGCGAAGAGCTCGGTTGCCCCGTCCTGTCGGATGTCCACCTGCCGGACGAGGTCCCGGCAGCGGTCGAGGTGCTGGACTGCCTGCAGATCCCGGCGTTCCTCTGTCGCCAGACAGACCTGGTGGTGGCGTGCGGGCGGAGTGGCCGGCCCGTGAACGTCAAGAAGGGGCAGTTCATGGCCCCGTGGGACATGCGGAACGTCGTGGAGAAGCTGCGGGCGAGCGGCTGCGAGGCGGTGACGCTCACGGAGCGCGGCACGACCTTCGGCTACAACAACCTGGTCGTGGACTTCCGCGCGCTGGCCATCATGCGGAGCTTCGGAACGCCCGTGGTCTTCGATGCGACGCACGCGGTCCAGCTCCCGGGCGGCGAGGGGACGCGGTCCGGGGGCGAGCGCCGGTACGTGACCGGGCTGGCGCGCGCGGCGGTGGCCTTCGGAGTGGACGGGCTCTTCATGGAGGTGCACGAGGACCCCGACCGGGCCCCTTCGGACGGGCCCACGATGCTCCCCGTCGACCGACTACCGCGATTGCTCGACGAGGTGCAGGCGATCAGCGCCGCGCTGGGCATTCCGGCACCGCGGGGGGCCTCGTGAGCGACGACATCCTGAAGGCGGCGCGGCGCGTCCTCGAGGTCGAGGCCGAGGCCGTGCGCGCGCTCATCGAGCGGATCGACGCCCGCTTCGAGCGCGCGGTCGCGCTGCTCGAAGCCTGCCGGGGTCGAGTGGTCGTGACCGGGATGGGGAAGTCCGGGCTGGTGGGAAAGAAGCTGGCGGCGACGCTGGCGGCGACCGGAACTCCGGCCCTCTTTCTGCACCCCGCCGACGGCGTCCACGGAGACCTCGGGATGCTCGTGCGCGGTGACGTGGTCGTGGCCCTGTCCCGGAGCGGCGAGACCGACGAGCTGTTGGCGCTCCTGCCGGCGATCAAGCGGCTCGCCGTGCCCCTGATCGTCATGACGGGGAGCCCGAGCTCCCGGCTGGCCCAGCACGGCGACGTCGTCCTGGATGTGTCGGTCCGCGCAGAGGCATGCCCCATGAACCTGACGCCGACGGCCTCCACGACCGCCGCGGTGGCGATGGGGGACGCGCTGGCGGTGGCGCTCCTCACCCGCCGCGGGATCCGGCCCGAGGACCTGGCGCGGTTGCACCCCGGGGGGACGCTGGGCCGGCGGCTCACCCGGGTCGAGGAACTGATGCATCGCGGGACCGCGGTGCCGGTCGTCGGGGCGGACGCCTCGCTGGACGAGGTGGTTCGCGAGATGAGCGCCAAGGGGCTCGGGGCCACCGCGGTCGTCGACGCCCGCGGCGCGCTGGTGGGCATCGTGACCGACGGGGACCTGCGGCGCGCGATCCAGCGCGAGGCTGGGCCCCTGCCGGCGACGGTCGCGGCGGTGATGACGCGGACGCCGAAGACCGTGGGCCGGACCGAGTTGGCGGCGACGGCGCTTGAGCTGATGGAGCGCCACGCCATCACGCAGCTCCTCATCGTGGACGGTGCAGGTCGGCCCGACGGGATCCTGCATCTTCACGACCTGCTGCGGGCGGAGATCGCGTGACGTAATGCGGGCTAGGGCTCGACGGCCCGGGGTGCCGCCGTCACGGGCCCGGCTCCGACGGGTGCGCCTCCTCATCCTCGACGTGGACGGGGTTCTCACGGACGGGCGCCTCTACCTCGGTCCTGGCGGGGGAGAGTGGAAGAGCTTCCACGTCCACGACGGGCTCGCCCTCGCGCGCGCGGTCGCCGTGAGCTTTCCTGTGGCGGTCGTCTCGTCGCGGAGCTCGGCGGCCGTGGCCCGCCGCTGCGCCGAGCTCGGGCTTCCGGAGGTCCACCAGGGCGTCGGCGACAAGCTCGCCGTCTACGAGGCCCTGGGCGCGCGCTACGGATGTGGCGACGGGGAGACCGCCTGCATGGGGGACGACCTCGGCGACCTGC